>JBIIXM010000168.1:0-4152 GCA_044338435.1 Flavobacterium sp.
AATCCAAATTCCCTCAGATTACCATCATTAAAAACGAAGGCAATTACGGTTTTGCCAAAGGCTATAATGTGGCTTTACAACAAGTGGAAGAAGACTACTATGCCTTAGTGAATTCTGATATCGAAGTCACCGAAAATTGGCTCGCTCCTATTTTATCTATTTTTGATAATGAACCCAAAATTGGCATCATCCAACCCAAAATTTTAGATTACAAAAACAAAGCTTACTTTGAATACGCGGGTGCTGCCGGTGGTTATATCGACCAATTTGGTTATCCTTACTGCCGCGGAAGAATGTTTGACACCTTGGAAAAAGATCAAGACCAATACAATGATGACGTGGATATTTTTTGGGCCAGTGGCGCTTGTTTGTTCATCCGAAAAGATATTTACAGAAAACTGAATGGTTTTGACGATGATTTTTTTGCCCATCAGGAAGAAATTGACTTGTGCTGGCGCGCTTTCAACTTGGGCTATACGGCAAGATATACTTCAAAATCGGTAGTGTATCACGTAGGCGGTGCAACCTTAAACGAAGGCAATCCCAGAAAAACCTTTTTGAACTTTCGGAATTCATTGTTGATGTTGACCAAGAATTTACCCGAACGTAAATTGTTTTTGATCCTCTTTTTGCGTTTGTGTTTGGATGGATTGGCCGGTATTCAATTTATTTTGAAAGGAAAATTCAAACATTGTTGGGCTATTGTTAAAGCACATTTTGCTTTTTATGGTCTGATAAACAAAAACTTAAAGAAAAGAAACTCCAAAAACAGGTCTGATTATTACCGAAGCAAAAGTATCGTTTACCAATACTTTGTCAAGAACGGCAAGGTTTTTGAGCCTTGATTTTAACAAGAGTTTATCATTCCCTACGATTGTTAAAATTTAAAATAATAGTACTTTTGTTAAAATTTTAATCCCAGACTTATGAGAAAAGTGATTTTTGCCCTTTCATTGGCCACATTGACGTTGACTTCCTGCGGAACGAAGAAAAAAATTGCCGCTTTAGAAGCCCAAAACAAAGAATGTCAGGACTTATTGAATTCAACTACGGTTAAATTAAATTTGTGTCTTTCTGAAAAAGAGGCTTTATCCAAACAAAATGAGTATCTGAAACAAAACAATTCCGATTTGATCAACAATCAGAAAGAATTGACGATGTTGACTTCCAAAGGTGCCCAAAACTTAGAGAAATCTTTGGAAAGTTTGAAAGAAAAGGATTTGAAAATTTCCCGTTTGCAAGATGCGCTCACTCGCAAAGACAGTGTAACCTTAGCTTTGGTAACCAGCTTGAAAAGTTCAGTAGGTATTTCTGATCCTGATATTGAAGTAAACGTAGACAAAGGCGTTGTTTTCATCTCTATTGCCGATAAATTATTATTCAAAAGCGGTAGTTATGTTGTAAGCGATAAAGCCAAAGAAGTGTTGGCTAAAGTAGCTAAAGTAATTAATGACAAACCTACTTTTGAATGTATGGTGGAAGGTCATACCGATAACGTTCCGTTCACCGGAAATGCCATTCTTTTGGACAACTGGGATTTGAGTGTGAAACGTTCAACTGCTATAGTACGCGTATTGACCAAAGACTTGAATGTAAACCCAAAACAACTAATCGCAGCCGGACGTGGAGAATTCATTCCGTTGGTTGAAAACAATTCTGCTGCTAATCGTTCTGTAAACAGAAGAACACGTATCGTAATTTTACCTAAAATTGACGAGTTCTACGAAATGATTGAAAAAGAAATGAAAGCGCAAAAAGGACAATAAACTGCTATACTAAATAACATAAAAAGCGTCTTGAAATTCAGGGCGCTTTTTTTATAATCCGTAATTCAGCGGTAAAGTATCGCCTAAACGTTTGAACTGAATGGCACCTGAAAATGCTACATCTCGTGGGTTCAAAATATTGCCAAAACTGTCTATCAAGATAACATCGGAATAAAAATAAACACTGGATTGGAATTTTTCATCAAATAAGAGTCCGAAAACAGCCGTAATATTGGTTCCTTTCAATTCCGGGAATTGCTGTTTTCTGACTAGGACCTTGAAATTATCTTCTTCCTTGTATACTGTGAAATGATTCACCGGACTAGTTAAACCGCCTTTTACAAATAACTGGAAACTGTCTTTTCCCCACGAATAATTGGCCAAACATCTGAAAAAATGAGTTGGTGAACCTTCATAAGCTTTGGCACGGTTTCGTTCAACAGTTGCGGAACTTTTAATTTCTTCAAATCGAGTGTAACCGGCATAAAAACTATTGGTAACAGCATGTGGATGCAAAGTAATTCCATTAAACTGAACTTCAAAATCAACCAATTCGTAATTGATTTTGTACCCTAAAGAGTTATTGATAATCAGCAATGGCTTATCAGAGTAGGCTTTCAGCATCCTTTTCTCTTCATCATACTCTAGCTCGATATCGTCTTCGTTTTCAATAACAGTTTTTAAGCCAAAAGTTGTAATACCCAAAAAGCGTTCTTTAAAAATGGCCATCTTTTCTTTTCGAGTGAAACGGTCTTTTTTGATGACCACTTCTCTTAAAGAGTTGGTAGACTGTTTCATGATGATTTTCAAAGGTTGTTCAACGCTGTAATTTTCAGCATAAGCAGTAACATAGCCCATATAGCTCACCACTATGGGACGCTTTATTTTAGGTTCAAAAATGAGGTTGAAATTGCCTTCTTCATCAGTTAAAGTAGCCAAAGTAGTGCCTTCATAATACACTGTAGCAGAAGGTAATGGTTGTTGCGCTTCGTCTACTACTTTCCCTTTGATGTATTGCGAAAAAACATCAGCAGTACACAATAAAATCAGTCCGAAAAGCAAACGTCGTATCATCTTAAAAAATATCAGGATCGCCTTTGCCTTCACGCACTACTATCGGTTCATATCCCGACAAATCGATGATAGTAGAACCAATATTATCGCCATAACCGCCGTCAATCACCAAATCGACTTTGTTTTGCCATTTTTCAAAGATTAATTCCGGATCGGTAGAATACTCTAAAACCTCATCTTCATCGTGTATGGAAGTAGACACTATAGGATTGCCCAGCATTTTTACTATCTCTCGTGCGATATTATTATCCGGTACACGAATTCCGACCGTTTTCTTTTTACGAAACTCCTTTGGCAGATCGTTATTCCCCGGAAGAATAAAAGTATACGGCCCGGGAAGCGCTTTTTTCAAGATTTTGAAAGTAGTCGTATCTATCTGACGAACGTAATCCGACAAATTACTCAAATCATAACACACAAACGAAAAATTGGCTTTTTCGAGTTTTATCCCTTTGATTTTGGCAATGCGCTCTAAAGCTCTCGAATTGGTAATATCGCAGCCCAAACCATAAACCGTATCGGTAGGATAAATGACCAAACCACCGTTACGGAGCACTTCCACTGCTTTTTTAATGGCGGCTTCGCTGGGTTTGTCTTCGTATATTTTAATGAATTCGGCCATTTTTTTTGATTGTTAGACTTCTTAGATTATTAGACCTTTTAGATAATGTTGTATTAAAAAAAGTTATCCTATAACATCAAGTTTGGCAAAGCGCAACAACAATTTTTTGATGCCGCCAACTTCAAACTTGATTTCTGCTTTTCTGTCGGCACCAACGCCTTCCATATTAACGATTTCTCCTTTACCGAATCGTTCGTGCATCACAACGTTGCCTACGGCTAATTTGTTATCGAATAAGTTGCCTGCTGCCGGTGCTGAGCCCGAAACCGGTTTCAATTTACGAATATTTGCCGAAGATGACGGTTCTTCTCCATAGGTTTTTGGCGGAATGCCGGCTACCGGTTTGGACAATCGCAATTTCGATTTGTCGATATCCCCGAAAATATCCAAGTCGATACTCGGTTTATACGTATAACCGCCACGATCCATCGGGTTGATGTATTCCAGATATTGGTCGTCTATTTCTTCAATAAAACGCGATGGTTCGGCATCGGTGAGTTTGCCCCAACGGTAACGCGATTGTGCGTAAGTTAGATATGCTTGGTGTTCGGCACGTGTTAAAGCTACATAAAACAAGCGGCGTTCTTCTTCGAGTTCGCTACGGGTATTCAAACTCATCGCACTCGGGAACAAATCTTCTTCCATTCCAACTACAAACACATAGGGAAATTCAAGTCCTTTAGCCAAGTG
>JBIIXM010000169.1:0-4143 GCA_044338435.1 Flavobacterium sp.
AATGGCAAAGTGGCAGGAAAGAGCTGAACTATTATTTAAAGAAGAAGGATTAAATCGTTTAAAAAAAGCGAATGTTTTGGTAGTTGGATTGGGTGGCGTAGGCTCGTTTGCGGCTGAGTTTTTGGCCAGAGCCGGTCTAGGAAACATGACCATAGTAGATGGCGATGTAGTTGATATTACGAACATTAACCGACAATTACCCGCTTTGCATTCTACGGTAGGATTGCCCAAAGTAAGTTTGATGGCTGCGCGTTTGATGGATATTAATCCCGAGTTGAATTTAACTCCCGTACAAGAATTTCTCTCTCCCGAAAGAGCCAACGAAATAGTTACCGCCGATTTTGATTACGTACTTGATTGTATCGATAGCGTAACGCCTAAATTAAATTTAATTATGGCGGCCAAAAGAAAAGGCGTGAAAGTCATCAGTAATATGGGCGCCGGTGGCAAATATGAAGCTTCTAAGGTAAAAGTGACCGATATCCGTAAAACCGATTATTGTCCGTTAGCGAAAGTGGTACGAAAGCGTCTTAAAAAAGAAGGCATTTCGAGTGGCGTGAAAGTAGTTTATTCCTATGAAAGACCTGATGAAAGCAGTGTAAAAATGACGGATGGAACCAACTTCAAAAAATCGTTTTACGGAACCAACAGTTGGATGCCTTGTTTGTTTGGATTGCATGCTGCTGAAACCGTGGTGAAATATTTGCTAAAAAAAGATAATTAGATGGCTCATTCAGACCGACCGATTCTAAAACTTCCATTAACGCCTTTCGACCTAAGTGTTGAAGTGTTGGGATTATTAGCGTTGATTGGCTTTTGGATATTTACCATTAACTTTTATCCGTTACTGCCCGAAGTCATTCCAACCCATTTTGGCGGTGGCGGTAAACCCGATGGCTTTGGTTCCAAAGAAACTATTTTAGGATTGCCCATAGTGTCAACAGTTTTATATGTGATGTTGACTGTTTTTAGTCGGTTTCCACACAAAATGAATTATACGGTAACCATTACTGAAGCCAATGCTGAAGTACAATACCGAATCATGACCAGAATGATTAGGGTATTAAAAGTGTTTGTCTTATTTGTATTTTTTACATTGGATTACAAAACAATACAAATCGCTCTAGTTTGGCCGGATGTATTGGGAAGCTGGTTTTTGCTCTTACTGTTTGCAATGATTTTCGGTCCGCTATTTTATTTTTTAATTCAATTGTCTAAAAACTCTTAACCCGATTATCTCAGCTCCTCAGAACCTTATCATGATACAAACCGTAATTTTCGACATGGATGGCGTAATTGTAGATACCGAACCGGTACATCATTATGCCTATAACCAACATTTTAAAAAGCTAAATATTGAGGTTAGTCCCGAAATGTATGCTTCGTTCACAGGTAATTCGACTAAAAATATTTTTGAGCGTTTGAAAGTAGCATTCAATCTGCAAGAAGAGGTGACTACTTTAGTTGAAACCAAGCGCGAATTATTTAACGCAGCTTTTGATCAAAAGGAAGATTTGTACTTGTTGGAAGGCGTTGAGGATTTAATAAAAGAGTTATATGCCAATGGAATGCAGTTGGTTCTGGCTTCCTCATCGGCTACCGTAACCATCAATAGAATTTTCAATCGATTCGGTTTGCATCAATATTTTTCCCATATTGTTTCCGGAGAAGATTTTCCGAAGTCGAAACCCCATCCGGCCATATTCCAACACGCAGCTTTTTTAGCGCAAACACCTGTGGAAAATTGCATAGTGATTGAAGACAGTACTAATGGAATATTAGCAGCCAAAGCAGCCGGAATTTACTGTATCGGTTACGACAGTTTTCACTCCAAAATGCAAGATTATTCTAAAGCCGATAAAGTAATCAAACACTTTAACGAGCTGAGTTACGACAGTATTAAATCGATTACAACCAGTTAGTTAACTTTATTCTCTATCAGGCAAAGTATGTTTGGCTAAAACCCTTTTACTGTCTGACTTTACAGAGGCTTCTTTTCGCATACCCCAAAAAAAATCGGATGACTTCTTTCTGGCTTCTTCTAAGTTAACAATCGGTAACGGATAGTTTTTACCCGGTATGAACTCATGAAAAACTTGCTCAATTGGAGTTAACTTCCAGGGTTCATGGACAAATGGAGTAGGCAAGTGAGCCAATTCCGGAACCCATTTTTTGATAAACTCACCTTCCGGATCGTGTTCTACAGCATTTTTTACCGGATTGTAAACACGTAAAGTATTGATTCCCGTTACGCCGGCTTGCATTTGAATTTGTGGATAATGAATGCCGGGTTCAAAATCTAGGAACTGTTGGGCAAGGTGTGGACTACAATTTTGCCAAGGTTGAAACAAATGATGGGTGTAAAACGAAACTACCAAAGCGCGCATACGAAAGTTTAAATAACCGGTTGTATTTAGGCAACGCATACAAGCATCTACCATAGGTACTCCGGTTTTACCCATAGCCCAAGACACATGCCAATCTTCACGAACGTTTTGTTTTAAGTTGTGGTAACCTTTATTCACTGCAACAAATTCCATTTCGCATTCCATTTCAAACTTCTGAATAAAATGAGCTTGCCATCGTAAACGAGAAGCAAAATTGGCAATTTGACGTTTGTTTTTACCGCTTTTGGCTTTTAAACCGGCAGCTTGGTATACTTGTCGTACCGATAAATTTCCCCAAGCTATGTAAGGTGAAAGTCGACTGCAACCTTTGCGAGCTGCTTCGGGTTTGGAGATGTGTCGACTGTAGTTTTCAACGCGTTCTTCTAAAAATGAATTCAAATAGCGAAATCCGGTTTTAGTACCTCCTTTTTGAAAAGGTGCGTTTTTGTCTGTTTTTAAACTCGGTATGGTAAAATAATTTTCTATGGCTTCTAATTCGCGATATTTGATAAAACTTCGGCTATCGGCTTTGAACGGAAAACAAGGTTTCTCCATAAAATCGTACCAATCTTCTTTCCAATGTTTTCGATTTTGCAATCCGCGAATTACACCGTTTGTAATAAATTCATGCCAAGGAATACCATGTTCTTTCAATATCTCGGCCACAGCCAAATCTCGATCATAAGTAACTTTAAGACCGGTTTCCTGATGAGAATAAACACCGCGAACAGAAATTGATTCAATTAATTTTTTGAACACGGTTTCGGCTTCTTCTTCTACTATAAGTATTTGGGTATGGTAAGGCAACAGTTCGGCTTGTAGTTCTTCTAAGGATTGTTTGATAAAATCGAAATGGCGCTGACTGTAATGCGAATCGTTTTGCAATGATGGCTCCAAAATATAAAGTAAAAGAACTTTTCCCTGAGCCTCCAAGGCACGGCAAAGCGCTTCGTTATCGTGCAAGCGTAAATCTCTTTTGAACCAAACTATATTCATTATCCGACAGCTTCTTTATAAACGGTCAAACATTTTTCTCGGGCTGTTTTATGGTCAACTACAGGTTGCGGATAGGATAAACTATTCAGTTCCGGTATCCATTTCTTGATGTAAACCAAATCTTTATCAAACTTTTTAATTTGTTCAGTCGGATTGAAAATTCTGAAGTATGGCGAGGCATCAACGCCACTACCGGCTGCCCATTGCCAATTGCCTACGTTGCTGGCTTGTTCGTAATCCAATAGTTTTTGAGCAAAGTAAGCTTCGCCCCAGCGCCAATCAATAAGTAAATGTTTGCACAAAAAGCTGGCAGTAATCATTCGAACCCTGTTGTGCATGTGACCGGTAGCGTTGAGTTCACGCATGCCGGCATCCACAAAAGGATAACCGGTTTTGCCTTCACACCATTGTTGGAATAAGGTTTCATTGTTATCCCACTGAATTTCATCGTATTTGGGTTTGAAACTTTTATTGACTGTATGTGGAAAATGCCACAGAATTTGCATAAAAAATTCACGCCAAATCAGTTCTTTCAAAAAAGTTTCGTTTTTGCTTTGCAATGCTTTGGAGACCATTTGACGCACCGATACAGCTCCGAAGCGCAAATAAATTCCAAGATAAGATGTCTTATTCATTGCCGGAAAGTTGCGCGTAGCTTCGTAGTTATCGATAAGCGATTCGGAAACATCAAATGGAGTGACCGCAATACTTGATGGCTCAAAACCAATCTCATCCAAACTTAAAAACGGATAGGTGTGAA
>JBIIXM010000170.1:0-4112 GCA_044338435.1 Flavobacterium sp.
TTCCGGTCAATTTTACACCGATTAATTTAGGGAATTTCAACTCCCAGGACATGCCCGACATTACGTCTACAGCATCAGCACCACCAACACCAATGGCCAACATACCCAAACCACCGGCATTAACCGTGTGAGAATCGGTACCAATCATCATTCCGCCCGGGAACGCATAATTTTCTAAAACGATTTGGTGGATAATTCCTGAACCTGGTTTCCAGAACCCGATTCCGTATTTGTTAGATACAGACGACAAAAAGTCGAATACTTCTTTGGATTGGGTATTAGCTACAGCCAAATCGGTTTTAGCACCAACTTTAGCTTGGATTAAGTGATCACAGTGAACAGTTGTTGGTACTGCCACTTTGCTTTTTCCGGCGTGCATAAATTGCAACAAGGCCATTTGAGCAGTAGCATCTTGACAAGCTACTCTATCAGGAGCAAAATCAACATAATCTTTTCCGCGGGTAAACGATTGAGAAGGTGTTCCTTCCCATAAATGCGAATATAAAATCTTTTCAGATAAGGTAAGCGGACGCCCAACCAACTCACGTGCTTTGTCTACACGAGCCGCCATGTTAGCGTACACTTTTTCAATCATTTCAATATCAAAAGCCATAATAAATTTGGTTAATTTGTTTGCCTCGCAAATTTACGAAAACGTTATACTTCTGGAAAGTTTTTACCAAAATATGTTACGCCAAACGGCTATTTTAAGGAATAGTAATTTTTGACACTTCTTTTTTAACAATAACGTATTTTAAAAGTCATAAATTGGCAATTATTAATTTTTATCCCTCAAATTCATCAATGGTAATTCGTAGAAACGATAAAGTAAATGACTCAAAGCTAAGGTCATTGTCAAATAGCCGAATATAAAAACGGCTACTTGAAAAAGATTTTGAGCGTCATAGGAAAGGTATTGCTTCATCAACAGCAAAATAACACTGTAGTGCAGCAAATACATAGAATAGGATATTTTACTGAGCCAAACGATGGGCTTTTCCCAAAACAAGCCGCTGCTTTTCCACTCCGACAAAAACGGCAAAAAACAAGCCACGGCTACCGACAATAAAGCCAAATATATGACGTTCCACAACCACGGATGTGTTTCAATGCCCCAACCCAAATAACCGATAACGAAAAACTGAAAGAAGAAAAGCAACGTCCCGATTCCCATCACCAACACCTGATATTTTTTCCAAAACAGTTCGAATTGATAAAAAAGCCAACTGCACAAAACACCGATAAAAATGCTATCCAAACGGTAAATCACTACCGCTTTTAACGAGAGGTTCCATTGGGTTAAAGTGGTGTTTTGAGTGGTAATATGATAGCCAATTTTGGCACAAAAGAAAATCACAATCAGTACCAGTACCGAACCTAAGAAAAATAGTGATTTATTTTTAGGCTTAATAAAACTACCTGAAATCAACAAAAAGAAAGGCAACGTAAGATAGGCAAATTCTTCTACTGACAAGCTCCAGGATTCCGGAAAAAACGGCAACATGGTGGTATGGAGATTTTGCCAAAAGAAAAAATATTTCCATCCCGACAAAGCGGCATAACCAACAATGGAAGCGATAAGTAAATTGAGTAGTAAAACCAAGAAATAATTGGGCAATGTTCGGAACCATCTTCGTTTGAGGAAATAAAAAACGGTGGACAAACTAAAATCGGAGTTCAGGTACAATTGGTAGAGAATTTTACCAATAAGAAAACCACTCAAGACAAAGAAAACTTCCACTCCGAAAAAACCCGACAACACCAAAAGCTGATGCACAAAGTTGTCTCTCTCCGGAACAATCCAAACGCAATGTCCTATCACCACCATGAGTATGGCAGTGGCTCGCATCAAGTCGAGTCCGAAGATTCCATGAGTGTCGGAATGGTGGTTTACTATTTTATTCATTGATTAAATGTAATAAAATACTAAATCCGGATTACAATAATTTACTAATGATTTGCTCTTCCGTAATCCCTTCCGCGTCGGCTTTGTAGTTTTTGATGATTCTGTGACGCAAAATGCCGTTAGCAACCGCTTTGACATCTTCTATATCCGGCGAAAATTTACCATTAAAAGCAGCATGAGCTTTGGCAGCCAAAATCAGGTTTTGCGAAGCACGCGGTCCGGCACCCCAATCCAAATAATTGTTTACGTATTCAGAAGCCAAGTTGCTTTTCGGACGGGTTTTGCCTACCAAAGTCACCGCGTATTCAATTACATTATCGGCTACGGGAACGCGACGAATTAAATGCTGGAAGTCGATGATTTCCTGGGCAGTAAACAAAGCATTAATAGTAGCCTTAGCATCGCTGGTGGTACTTTTCACCACTTGAACTTCCTCTTCATAGGTTGGATAATCCAATTTAATGGCAAACATAAAACGGTCTAATTGCGCTTCCGGTAACGGATAAGTACCTTCTTGCTCAATTGGGTTTTGGGTAGCCAATACAAAATACGGCAAGGACAATTTATAGTTCTGACCGGCTATGGTTACCGAACGCTCCTGCATGGCTTCGAGCAAAGCCGCTTGGGTTTTCGGTGGTGTTCTGTTGATTTCATCAGCCAAAATAATATTGGCAAAGATTGGTCCTTTGATGAACTTGAACTGACGGTTTTCGTCTAAAATTTCACTTCCTAAAATATCGGAAGGCATCAAATCAGGTGTAAACTGTATGCGTTTGAAATCCAATCCCAAAGCTTGCGAAATGGTGTTGACCATTAAGGTTTTGGCCAAACCGGGAACGCCGACTAACAAAGCGTGTCCGCCGGAAAATATACTCAACAAAATTTGGTCGACTACGTCTTCCTGACCTACAATAATTTTGGAGATTTCCTTCTTGAGTTCAATTCTTTTTTGAACTAAATTTTGAATGGCAGCTACATCAGACATTAGATTTCGAATTTATGCTGTTAGGAATTAGTTTAACAAGTACAAGTTACATTAAAATTTAACCAAGACACTATTTTTTCAACCAATTATTGAGAAACAAACAATCTCTGTATTCTCCGTTGATCTTGATGTAGGTTTCTTTGATTTTCTCATCGGTCCATTTGGCAATGGCTTTGATTTGCTTTTCTTTGAGTGCTAAATCTTTGATTTTGATATAATCTTTGGCGTAATCCGCGGTATGCTCATTGATACGGTTGGTTACGGTTATGATTTTGTATTTTTTCCCACTTCTCGGATCGTCATCTAAAATTGGATTTGTGATAGCACCATCTTTCAAGTTAGACACTTCACTATATAAAGTCGGATCCATTTTGGTCAACTCGAAACGCGTGTCTTGGGTTTTCGGGTTGATTAGAGTTCCGCCATTGGCACGGGTTTCTTTCTCATCAGATAAAGTACGAGCCGCTTCCGCAAAAGTAAGTTCGCCTTTTTCGATACGAGATTTGATGGTTAAAATCTTTTCACGAGCATCTTTCAAAGCTTGGTCGGAGACTTTCGGCATCATTAAAATATGACGCAACTCAACTTCTTGACCTTTGATTTTTTCTACCATAATGATGTGGTATCCATATTCGGTTTCGAAAGGTTCTGAAATTTCACCTTCGCCCAAACTAAAAGCCACATCTTTAAATTCTTTCACAAACTGTGTCTTTCTGTTGATTTTATAAAATCCACCGCTAGAAGCCGATGCACGGTCGTCGGTATAAATAACGGCTCTGGTTTTAAAGCTGGCACCGGCCAACACCTCTGCTTTAATTTCTTTGAGTCGGCGAATCACACGTTGTTTTTCTTCATCCGTAATTTTTGGGATAATCACAATTTGAGCCACTTCCATTTCAGCACCGAAAACCGGCAATTCGTCTTGCGGAATCGATTTGAAGAAAGTTCGGGTTTCTTCCGGCGTAATTTCTACAGCATCTACAATTTTTCTGCGCATTTCACCCGATAGCTTATTGGTTTTGATAATATCGAACAAATCGGTTCTGAAATCGTCTTCCGTATCTTTTTTGAAATACTGGATTACTTTTTCCATAGAACCTAATTGTTCTACCATATAAGCAATTTGCTCGCTCATTTTCTCCTTTACTTCCTCGTCTTTTACCACGATACTGTCTTGTATGGCTTGGTGAGCGTACAATTTGTCTTCTAACAAACCGCCTA
>JBIIXM010000171.1:0-4099 GCA_044338435.1 Flavobacterium sp.
CTGTTGATGAAAGCCATCATTTTATCAGCTTCAACCAACATCTGGTCGTAGTTAGAACCCGTTAATTGAATACTGATCGGATAACCGGCTGGTGGACCATTGGAATCTTTTTCAACCGTTACGATAGCTCCGGCGATACCTTTTACTTTACTTCTGATTTCCTCTAAAATATCGGAAGTATTCACTCCTCGACGGAATTTAAATTCCGAGAAGTTTACCGTTACTTTTCCTTTAAAAGGCGTTTCCGAAGCCGAGCCTGCATCTACATTCGGATTTCCGGCACCAACACCCACTTGCGATACGATACTTTCGGCCAAGTAGTTTTCGTTCGGGTTTTTCTCGTCTATATATTTGCTAAGGATATTGATGACTTGTTTTTCTACAAATAAAGTCGCCTTGTTGGTTTTTTCAATATCGGTTCCTTGCGGATATTCGATGTAAACGATGGCTTGATTCGGGATGTTATCCGGGAAGAACAATACTTTTCTCGGGAAAATACCCAACAAGATAAATGATAGGAACAACATCGCAATGATGCCGCCAAGCGCAAACCAAGCGTTTCTTCCGGTTAGTATTTTAGCTAAGAAAGCTTTGTATTTTTCTTCCATTCTCGGAAAGAAATCATGCTGGAAATCTTGTGTCCATTGGTACAATTTCCATTTGTACAACCACATTAATCCTAGAGCAATGATGGCTAAATGTCCGATACCACGACCTAACTTAGAATCGTATACATTTCCAAGGATGACAAAAATTACGCCTATGATTCCGAAGACAATAGAGTAGGTTTTGGCAGAACGATTGGTTACATTTCTATCTTCAATATCCATTGAGCCTCCGGTCATGGCAGCATTTACAATCATCGCCACAAATAATGATGCGCCCAACGTAACCGAAAGTGTCAACGGGAAGTAAATCATAAATTTACCCATAGTGCCCGGCCATAAGGCAAACGGTAAAAAGGCCATTAAGGTTGTAGCCGTTGAGGAGATTACCGGCCAAGCGATTTCCCCGATACCGATTTTCGAGGCTTGTACGCGCGACATGCCTTTCTTCATATTAGCAAAAACGTTGTCTACTACCACAATACCGTCGTCTACTAACATTCCCAATCCCATAACCAAACCAAATAATACCATAGTGTTTAAGGTCATACCAAAGGCTGATAAAATGGTAAAGGCCATCAACATCGATAACGGAATGGCGGCGCCTACAAATAATGAGTTGCGCAATCCCATGGTAAACATCAAAACAATCATTACCAATACAATCCCGAAGATAATGTGGTTGGAAAGCTCGTCTACTTGGTGTTCAACGCGCGATGATTGGTCGTTGGTCAAGTCGATTTTCAAATCTTTCGGCAAGTAATTTTCTTGGGCCAATTTGATTCGTTCCTTTACTTGCTCAATAGCCGAAATCATGTTTTGACCGGAACGTTTCTTTACGTTCAGCATTACTACTTCTTTGCCTTTTTCACGGGCGTAAGTGGTTTTTTCTTTTTCTTTAAAACTTACTTTGGCGATGTCTTTTAAATACACCGAACCACCGTAAGATTTTACGATTACATTTTCCAGTTCTTTCGGATCTTTAATTTCACCCACGATTCGGATATTATTACGCGAACCTTGAGAAATTAAGTTTCCTCCCGAAAGCGTCATGTTTTCGTATTTTACCGCATTTTGGATGTCGTCGAAAGAGACTTGGGCAGCGGTCATTTTGAAAATATCAACCGCAATTTCCACTTCTTTATCGTCAACCCCCAAAATATCAACTTTTTTTACTTCGGCTATTTCTTCAATGTCGTCTTGAAGCAATTCACCATATTTTTTAAGTTGTTGCGTGGTGTAGTTTCCTTTTAAGTTGATGTTTAAAATCGGCACTTCTTCCGAAATGTTCAACTCAAAAACACTAGGTTCTACTTTACTGCCGTTGTCTAAGTTCGGCCAATCGGTATCGGCTTTTACAATGTCGACTTTGTCTTTGATTTTGGTTTTGGCTTCTTCAATGCCAATTTTATCCCCAAATTCCACAATAATCATCCCATAATCCTGGAAAGAGCTGGCGGTGATTTTTTCAATTCCACTGATGTTTTTGAACTCTTTTTCCAGTGGTTTGACGATGAGTTTTTCAACGTCCTCTGCCGAGTTGCCCGGGAAAACAGAAGAAACGTATATTTTATTTTCGATGATTTCCGGGAAATCTTCACGAGGCATAGTTACATAGGCAATCAATCCGGTCACTACAATCAGCAAGGTGAAAATGTACACCGTTACTCTGTTGTCTATCGCCCAACTCGAAATTCCGAATTCTTTATTTTGATGTGACATATAGTTAAGTTATAAGTTGTTTAATTTGGTTTAAAGGTTTGATTAGACTGTTGTTGAACAATCTTAAACTTTAAACCATCTTAAACCATTTTTAAAAGTTTAGTTTCATTCCGTCAGAGATGTTGTTGATACCATCCGTAACAATGATGGCGTTTGGTGCAAGACCGCTTAGGATTTCGGTTACGTTATCCGAAGATTTTCCGGTGGTAACGATTACTTTTTTAGCGGTACCGGTTTTACCGTTGCTGTTTTCTACAGTATAGATGAATTTATCACCACTACCGTCTTCTTGAATGATTCCGGTTGGCACTACAGTAGCTTCTTTGCTTACATAATCGATGATTTTTAACTTCGCTACCTGATTCGGTCTCAATAAGTTTTCCGGATTTGGTACGCTAACTTCTATGCCGAAACTACGGTTGTTCGGGTTGATAAAATTCCCAACCTGACGGACTTTTCCTTTGTAGGTTTTTCCTAAAGAAGACAAGAATACATCTACTTCTGTACCGATTTTTAGTTTGCCGATGTAAGTTTCAGGAACGCTGGTAGAGACATACATATTGCTTAAGTTAACAATACGCATTAAACCTTGTTGGCTTGGCGCTACTACTTCACCTTTTTCTACAAATACTTCGTCGATGGTTCCAGTAAACGGAGCACGTATAACTGTTTTAGCCAATTGGGCTTTGATTTGTGCTACGGCTTTTTGGGCAGAAACCATTTGCGTTTGCGCTTGTAAGTACTGAATTTCAGAACCGATTTTTTTGTCCCAAAGGTTTTTTTGTCTTTCAAAAGTGGTTTTGGCTAAAGCATACTGGTTTTCGGCGCTGGCCAATTGCTGACTCATACCGGCATCGTCTACGCGACCTAAGATTTGTCCTTTGGCTACTTTTTGTCCGGCTTTAACCGTTAAAGACGTTAAAGTTCCGCTGTATTCCGGTTGGATTATGATGTTTTCTTTGGTGTCCACACTTCCTTGGATGTCAAGATAGTGCGTAAATACTGTGTCTTTAACCGTTTGTACGGCTACTAAGGCTTCTTCTTTTTTCACGTCTAAAGTAGCCAATGCTTCTTCAATTTTAGCAATTTCTCCCTGTAAAGCTGTTTTTTTAGCTTGTAAAGCCGTTACGTTTTTCGCTGCAATCAGTTCGTCTACGTTTTGGGCGTTTTCTTTGTTCCCGCAAGCGTAAAGGATTACGGCCAAAAGGGAAAGTATAAGTGTCTTCTTCATGTTGGTATGGATTAGTTTTTATTGATGATTTTTTCTAAAGTTGCTTTTTTGTTGATGATGTTCACCATCGATTGTAAGTAAGTTTGTTGGGCAGTGTACAACTGTCTTTGGGCTTCACTGAAGTCGAAACTGGAGGACAAACCTTCGGTAAATTTGATTTGTTGTTTCTTCTCGATGCGTTCCGCCAAGTTCAAATTGCTTTTGGATGTGGCGTATTCTTCGATGCTGAATTCAAACTCGCTTTTGGCTTTTTCGTATTGCAATTTCAGTTGCTGCTCGGTAGCAGTAAGTTGTGTTTTGGCTTGTTCCAAGGCGATTTTGGCTTGTTGCGTTCTGGCGCTTCTACCAAAGCTGCTGAAAATCGGCACATTTAAACTAATGCCTAAATTGGAGTAGTTTAACCATTTTTGGTCTTTTTGGAAAAATTTAAACTGGTCGTTAAAAGCGTTGTATCCAAAATTTAATTTGGCAGCCAACGACGGCAAGGCTTTACTTCTTTCCAATTTTAACTCTAATGTTTTTTGTTCTTGGAAGTTGGTGG
>JBIIXM010000172.1:0-4096 GCA_044338435.1 Flavobacterium sp.
TAAACTTTTTGCAAAGGTAAAAATCTATTGTGAATAACTTTCACAATGCTTTGCATTCTTTAGCTGTAAAAAATAAATCTTTAAAAAAGGAAAAGTTATAAGAAAAAACGTTATATTCGATGCTTATTCTGTTTTAAACCAACCAATTAAAATTATAATCATGAAGAAAAAAGTACTCATTTTACTCTTGTCAGTACTGGCATTAGTTAGTTGCAGCGATGACAACAACAATTCTTCCGCTCTCAAATCCGGAAAATTAAAAGGAAAAGTAACAACCGTTAATACGCACAAACCAGTGGGTGGCGCTTTGGTTTTCGCTTTTGATGATGATAATAAAATGTATCATACTTATACAAACGCTGAAGGAAATTTCGAGTTGAACGTACCCGATGGAGAAAGAAAACTGCACATTCAAACCGGAGATGGTTCCAATTTCAGGACAGTCATTGATGTTGTAGTTACTGAAAATGAAACCCAACAGTTAGATGAATCTTTACTACGATTAGAGCAAGTGGCCAGAATTGCCTATGTTAATGGTTCGTATGATAGCATAGAAGATATTATTAACTCTTTAGGTTATGTGGCCGAACCCATAACGTTCAATCAATTGTCTAACTACAGCTTAGTTTCTCAATACGATATTATCTTTTTGAATTGTGGTTCAATTTCCGGAAGCATCTCTACTAATGCTACGGTGACCAATAACTTAGCCAAATTTGTAACTAATGGAGGAAGTTTGTATGCTTCGGATTGGTCAGTTGCCTATTTAATTGGCGGGAACAATAATGCAAGTGCTTGTAATGAAGCCGGAGGGTTTATTCCTGATGCGACACTTTGTTCTGTTGATGATGGCAATTCGGGCACGCTAAATGCTACTATAGCCAATACTGCTTTAGCAAATGCCATCGGATTGTCTACTTTAGACATAGAATATGATTTAGGTTCTTGGCAAAAAATTATTTCGGTTGACGAAACTTACTGGGAGGTTTTGGTAAGAAACACCAGTGATAACGAAGCTTTAATGATCAAGACTAATAATTTTTTCGATCAGAGCTTGGTAGACAGTAATGTGGGCAACGCTCAAAATTCTGACTGGATTACCATTTGTCATCAACCGGATGAGAATTCAGGGAATGCGATAACCATCACAGTCAATGCAGCCAGTTGGCCAGCACATGAGGCACACGGTGATACTATGGGCTCCTGCAGCGGAACAAGTAACAGTGGTACAATTTACTACACTACTTTTCACAATCACGCGAATGAGAATATAGGAAATGCTCAATTTATTTTGGAACACGTAATTTTGAATTTGTAAAAAAGATGCTCCGTTTAGGAGCATTTTTTATTTAAAAGCTTTGCTAAAGAAGTATTCTATCAATCCAAAACTTTGCTTTATATTTGCCGATTAAATGACTGCTGTAAAAGGGATAGCGGTGGTTTGCGTGAGGGATTACAGTGAAAATCCTTTTGCTTTTGAAAAAAGCAAAAGATTGCAACGGAAAGCCCGACCCCTTTATACAGGCTCAATACAGGCCAAGGGGATACGCCCTAATTAAATTGACAAAGAACGAAGATGACATGCGAAGCATTGCATGTTTCCGATTAAAAAACATTCATTTTACATGAAACATATTAGAAATTTTTGCATTATTGCCCACATTGACCACGGGAAAAGTACGTTGGCCGATCGATTGCTTGGTGCTACCCAAACCGTGACGGCTCGTGAAGAGAAAGCACAATTGTTAGACAACATGGACTTGGAGCGTGAGCGCGGGATTACCATTAAGAGTCACGCCATTCAAATGGAGTACAAATACAAAGGCGAAGATTATATCTTAAACTTGATAGATACTCCGGGACACGTGGATTTTTCGTATGAAGTTTCCCGTTCGATTGCGGCTTGTGAAGGCGCTTTGTTGATTGTAGATGCAGCGCAAAGTATTCAGGCTCAAACCATTTCCAACTTGTATTTGGCTTTAGAAAACGATTTAGAAATTATTCCGGTGTTGAATAAAGTCGACTTGCCTAGTGCCAACCCTGAAGAAGTGAGCGACGATATTATAGATTTGTTGGGTTGTAAGTTAGAAGACATTATCCACGCCTCAGGGAAAACCGGATTTGGAGTGGAGAATATCTTATCGGCCATTATTGAAAAAATTCCGGCGCCTAAAGGCACTAAAGACGAACCGTTACAGGCGTTGATTTTTGACAGCGTTTACAATCCGTTTCGTGGGATTGAAGTTATTTTCCGTGTGAAAAACGGAGAAATTCGCAAAGGTCAGAAGATAAAGTTTATGGCCACGGGCAACGAATATTTTGCCGATGAAGTTGGGACGTTAAAACTCAATCAAGTGCCGAAAGACGTAATTTCTACCGGCGATGTTGGGTATTTGATTTCGGGGATTAAAGAAGCTAAAGAAGTAAAAGTAGGCGATACGATTACCGATGCCAAAACACCAACTACCAATATGATTGTTGGTTTTGAAGATGTAAAACCGATGGTTTTTGCCGGAATTTATCCGGTAGATACGGAAGATTATGAAGATTTGCGTTCTTCTATGGAGAAATTGCAATTGAATGATGCGTCTTTGGTGTTTGCACCTGAGAGCTCGGCGGCTTTAGGATTTGGTTTCCGTTGCGGATTCTTAGGAATGTTGCACTTGGAGATCATTCAGGAGCGATTGGAGCGTGAATTCGACATGACGGTAATTACTACGGTACCGAACGTTTCGTATTTGGCCTATACCAAAAAAGAACCGGATACGCCGATAGTGGTGAACAACCCTTCAGATTTGCCTGAACCTTCTAAATTAGACCGCGTAGAAGAGCCGTTTATCAAAGCTACGATTATTACCAAAGCCGATTTTGTGGGCAACGTAATGAGTTTGTGTATTGAAAAACGCGGGATCATTACCAACCAAACGTATTTGACTACCGAGCGAGTAGAATTGAATTTTGACATGCCATTGGCGGAAATTGTATTTGATTTCTACGACCGTTTGAAAACAGTTTCTAAAGGATATGCCTCGTTTGATTACTCTCCGATAGGCATGAGAGCTTCTAAATTGGTGAAATTGGATGTGTTATTGAACGCAAATTCAGTAGATGCTTTATCCGCTTTGATTCACGAAGACAACGCGTACAACATTGGTAAAAAAATGTGTGAAAAATTGCGCGAATTGATTCCGAGACAACAGTTTGATATTCCTATTCAGGCTGCTATCGGAGCCAAAATCATCGCTCGTGAAACCATTAAAGCGTTGCGTAAAGACGTTACCGCCAAGTGTTACGGAGGTGATATTTCCCGTAAGCGTAAACTATTGGAAAAACAGAAAAAAGGGAAAAAGAGAATGCGTCAGGTAGGCAACGTAGAAATTCCGCAAGAAGCGTTTATGGCGGTGTTGAAGTTGAATGATTAAGTAGACACTGAGTTGCTGAGTAACTAAGTAGCTGAGAATATATAAGAAACCCAAAGACGAAAGTTGTTGGGTTTTTTTATTGGTATAAACCTTAGAACCTTAGTATCTTTGCGGCATATACTTGAGCCGAAAGGCCAAAACGAAAATTTAAACTCAGCCACATAGTTACTCAGGCTCTCAGCAACTTAGATATGTTAGAAGATAAAACACCCCAACGCACACCGCTTTCTCAATTAGGAGAGTTTGGATTGATTAGTCATTTGACCAAAAATTTTGACGTAAAACAAGCTTCTACTTTAAAAAGTATAGGCGATGATGCAGCCGTTTTAGACTTTAAAGGGAAAAAGACAGTTGTTTCTACCGATTTGTTGATTGAAGGCGTTCATTTCGATTTGAGTTATATGCCTTTGAAGCACTTGGGCTATAAAGCTGTGGTGGTGAATTTGTCCGATATTGCGGCTATGAATGCCAAGCCTACTCAGATTACGGTTTCGATTGCGGTTTCTAACAGATTTCCGTTGGAAGCCTTGGAAGAACTTTTTGAAGGGATTGCAATGGCGGCCAAGCTGTATAAAGTAGATGTGGTTGGCGGCGATACGACTTCTTCGCAAAAAGGGATGATTATTTCGATAACCGCTTTGGGCGAAGCTGAAGAAAAAGACTTAGTGTATCGT
>JBIIXM010000174.1:0-4082 GCA_044338435.1 Flavobacterium sp.
TGAGTGCTCCAGTTTAGGAAGCTCAAAATAATCTTCTTTGTATTGAAATCCTACAATAGGGTTGACCACAGCTGCGGTTCCTGCGCCGAAAATTTCTTTCAAACTACCGTCTTTGGCTGCGGCTACTAATTCGTCTACCAATATCGAGCGTACTTCTACATTAATGCCTTCTCGTTTTGCCAGCTCAATTAAACTTTTACGGGTTACGCCATCCAAAATTCTTTCACTGGTAGGTGCCGTGTATAAAGTATCGTTAATTCTGAAAAAAACATTCATCGTGCCGGCTTCTTCCAATTTGGTATGCGTAGCATCGTCGGTCCAGATGATTTGTTGGAATCCTTGCTCTTGGGCCAACTTTTGCGGATAGAACTGAGCCGAATAATTTCCGGCTGCTTTGGCTGCTCCGATGCCACCATTGGCCGCTCTGCTGTAATGTTCTGCGATGATTACTTTTACTTCACCGGAGTAGTAGGAACGAGCAGGCGATAGAATTATCATAAAGCGGTATTGTGTTGAAGGTTGCGCTATAACGCCCGATCCGATGGCAATCATAAAAGGTCGGATGTACAAACTGTTGCCTTGTCCTTTTTTAACCCATTCTCTTTCGATGTCCAATAAAGTGTTTAATCCGTCTAAAAAGATGTTTTCCGGAACTTCAGGCATTGCCATACGGACAGCCGATTTGTTGAAACGGTCAAAATTTTGGTCTGGACGAAAGAGCCAAACATCATCGTTGGTGTCTTTATAAGCTTTCATTCCTTCAAAGATAGCCTGGCCATAGTGAAATACTTTGGCAGAAGGATCAATTAGGAAAGGTTCGTAAGGTTTGATGATTGGTTTTTGCCATTTTCCTTCTTTAAAGTCACAAATCAACATGTGGTCTGTAAATGTATTTCCGAAGGCTAAATTTTCAAAATCGACACCATTAATTTTAGTAGACGAAGCTTTTACTATATCGATTTCGGAAGGTGATTTTAATATCATTGATAAAGTTGTTTTAAGTCGAAAATACCCAAGTGTTTGATAAATAAGTACTTGTTAGTTTTTCAGTCAGGGTAATAGTTGTGTTGCTAGATTTTTGTAAAACTAATAAAAAAATATTTGTGATTTGCAACCCGTAACGATATTGAATACTTTTTCACAAATTCTCCTTTTTACTCCTTTTTCCAGCTTAATTTTTCATTAAAACAATAAATAATTTAGCCGAATTGTATGAACAATTGTTAATCTGTTTATTTTTGTGGTATTAATATACAAAAGACATGAAAAAATTAAACCTAATTATTTTAGCCTGCCTGTTATTCGTAGGCTCCAATGTAATGGCTCAGTCCAAAGCCAAATCGGCTGCTAAAGCTTTTAATGCCAAAGACTACGCTGCTTTTGGTGAAAAATTCAAAGTGGCAAAAGTGTTAACCAAAGAACAAATGCTTAAAAAATATAAAAACCTTAAAAAAGGCGATACCATCATGGTTCAATTTGAATCGAATATCAAATCGGTTTGCAAGAAAAAAGGCTGCTGGATGAAAATGGATTTGGCCGGTGATGATACTTCATTTGTAAAATTCAAAGATTACGGCTTTTTCGTTCCTTTAAATGCCGACAACAGCCAAGCTATTGTTTATGGTAAAGCTTTTGTAGATGTGGTTTCGGTTGACGAGCTTAAGCACTATGCTAAAGACGGTGGCAAATCGGCTGCAGAGATAGCCAAAATTACCAAGCCTGAAGTGACTTATTCTTTTTTGGCTACCGGTGTTTACATCAGAAAATAATCTACTATGAAGAAAATTATAGTAGTTGTTTTAGTGTTGCTCTTTTTAGCGTTGTCGGTACTTTCTTGTCAGAAGAAAGAAGAAAAAGCCAGCGAGGAAAAGTGCGAGCCTAAAACCGAGAAAAAGTTGGAAATGTATCAAATGTCAGAAATGGCTGCTTTGATGGAGCAAATGTATGTCGACAATCAAAGGTTGAAAGAGCGTATCATTAAAGGTGATACTATCGGACAATTTCCGCAACATTTTATGAATATTCATAAAGCCGTGATGACTGATGAAACAGATAACGATGCTTTTTTCAAAGAACAAGCCGCTAAGTTTATCAATGCTCAGGAACTGATTTACAGAGATCCTAAAAATGCCAAAACGCATTTCAATAATGGAGTTGACGCTTGTATTCAGTGCCATCAACAAAAATGTGGCGGACCGATTCCACGTATAAAAAAATTGTATATCAAGGAGTAATTTTGAAACGAGAAATTATCCAAACACAAGACGGTTCCACAACCATTTATCTGCCGGAATGGGAGGAATCTTATCATTCCAAGCACGGCGCCGTTCAAGAAGCTTATCACGTATTTATTAAAAATGGGTTTTCTCTGTTTAAGGGAAAGCCCATTACTGTTTTAGAGATTGGCTTTGGCACCGGTTTGAATGCTTTTATAACGTGTTTGGAAGCCGATAAAAATGGACAGCTTGTGAATTATGTTGGTGTCGAAGCTTATCCGGTGGCTTTTGACGAGGCAATCCAAATGAATTATGCTTCGGCAATTTCACCCGAATCCGAGGCGGTATTCAAACAGTTACATTCAGATGTATGGGAAAAGCCTACACAGATAACCCCAGTTTTTACCTTAACCAAAAGAGAACAGTTTTTTCAGGATATTCAAGATTTTAGCCAGTTTGACTTAGTTTATTTTGATGCTTTCGGTTATAGAGTACAACCCGAGTTGTGGACAGAGGAAGTATTTGCCACTATGTACAAAGCTATGAAACCTGGAGGTGTTTTGGTTACCTATGCTTGTCGCTCTGTAATCAAGAACGCCATGTTAGCTGTTGGTTTTAAAGTTGAGAAGTTACCCGGTGCTCCGGGAAAGCGAGAAATGTTGCGGGCGTTCAAACTTTAACATTAAAGTCGGATATTTTTAACTTTTATTTTAAAGTATCTCCATTTCCTTTTTTTATTTTTGAGTTCATCATCGTTCTTACCTAATACATAACTTATAAATGCATTACTTTTATGTCTAAAAGCATGTTAGATCACACCAAATCAGTGTTGAAAAAAGTAAGTTTTGATACCGGATTATTTTGCAAAGAACTCGAAAAAGCTTGCAAAGTTCTATTGCCTTATGAACTGGAAGAGTTAACTCGCTGGCTTTTAAATTTCACTAAAGAGAAGCCCGAATTGCAACACTGCTTATTACGTATCAAATAACCTATAAAACTAAAGGAGCTTAAATGGCTCCTTTTTTTATTTTTATTAATTTAAATGTAAGATTATACTTTGTAAAAATTAAAAAAAATGTATTTTATCGATGTTTATTGTATTTAAACGTTGTTTTTTTGAAATTTTTGTAGTGTAAATAGAATTTTTATTTTACTTTTACTCAACGTTCTTACAATAAGATAACCCCAAATCTTAACCGTTATGCCTAGAATGATATATGATTACACTAAATCCGTACTCGAAAGAGTGAGTTTTGATCCCGTTCTTTTTGCTAAAGAACTGAAGAAAGCAATTAAAAATTTGTTGCCTTATGAAATCGAACAGCTAAAAAAATGGCTTCAGTATTTTACACAGGACCATCCGGAATTAGAACAATGTTTAAAGGTTGTTAATTAGTAGTTTTTTGAGTTTGTTTAGAAATAAGGAGCTTTTGTGCAAGGCTCCTTATTTTTTTTGTATCGGACTGATGATTTGAACGTTTTGAAAGGTAATAGCACCTTTAACCACACCCGAAATAGTAGCGCGTAGAGCGTCAATAATGTGTATTTTCAGTTCGTTTTTCGGATAAATTAAACTGACTTCTCTCGCTGGTTTAGGTTCTGTAAAATGCTTTAACTTGGCTTGGTCTTTCTCGTTCAAATCCAAAGTATGCAAGTAAGGCAATAGGGTTGTGCCCAATCCTTCATCAGCCAGTTTTATCAGTGTTTCAAAACTGCCACTTTGTATTTGAAAAGTATTTTTGTCTTCCGGATTTAAGTTTTTGCACAGGTTTAAAATGCCGTCTCTAAAGCAATGACCATCTTGTAATAGCAATATCTCGTTCACATTCAAATCACTTACTTCAATTTCTTTTTTGTGAAATGATT
>JBIIXM010000173.1:0-4082 GCA_044338435.1 Flavobacterium sp.
CCCCAAGGCCTATGACCTGACGGGTTTGAAAGCCTGAAAAGGCGTTGTCGTCGTAAATAGTTTGGAAGGCAAAATTGGTAGTCAAATATTTATTGACTTTCATGACAATATTCAAGGTATAATCGATATCAATATTATACGGCTCTTCCAAATAGTTGGTGTAGGAATTAAAAATATTTTCCGCCGTGACATTTTCCATAATGTTGAACTTATAATAAGCGTTCACCGCGGCTCCAAACTCATAACGCGTGTTTTGTCCTTGCGCCACACCAAAAGCCGGTCCAAGATCAGTAAAATGCTTGTGAACCATAATGACTTTGGAAGTCGCCGGCGCCACGTTAATCTTTAAATTATCACTCTTTTTCCACATCATACCGGGACCAAACTGCGTAAAGGTAGGCGAGAGAAAATGTGAAATTTTAACCGCACTGTTAGCCGGATCAAAACCGGAATCAAACTGCGTTTTAAAGTTAAAGAAGAATGAGTAATACCATTCGCCCGACGCTTTTTTTCCTAACAAAGAGTTGAATTCAAATCGGTCATCGGTTTTGCGCAAATCCTGGCCGGAAATTTTAGTTAAGCCATAATTGGCGTTCAACTTATTGTCCCATGTCCAAGTGTCACTTTTGTAATTGAAGTCGTATTTCACCCCCATATTTCCGGAAATACTGGTTTGACCGCCGGCCAACCAATTGTCAAAACTGGCTTGGTTGGCTAAAAAGGTGAAAACCCCTTTTTTCTCCCAACCGTTTGGCTTTTCTCCATGGATTTTAGAAATAGTTTCTTCTGTCTTTTTTAATAATTCTTTTTCACTGACTTGTGCTTGTGCGATACACGCCACAAAAAAAGTTGCGAATACCAGACGAAATGTTTTGTTTTTCATACCAAAAAAAATTTGCCGCAAAGGTAAGATTTACTTGCGGCAATTTCAAAAGATTCTATTTGGCTTTTTTATAGAGTGGCACAGCCGAACAGGCTTCGCCGTACATGATACTTTTGGCAAAAGGTTGAAGTCTCTGAACGGCCATAATGTAAGCACTTTCCGGAACCGGTTTTTTGGAACAACCTTTAATGATGACCGGTTTATCCTGATATACCGTATAATCCAGAGTTGGTAAAATTTCCTGATACAAAGCGGTATTCAAATCGGATATAGTACCTAAAACTACTTTTTTAGCAAACGGCGTCAAATAAGTGGTGACTAAAATCGTAGCCCAAGCCGGTACTATGGCATCAGTGGAGCAATGTATGGCTACAAAATGATTCTGGTATTGTGTCCAATCGTGATTTTTTAAGGCTTCCCGAAAGTCTTTTTCTTTCAGTAAAAAACCTTCCAACAACCATTGTGCAAGGTCGATTTGCGTGCGATTGCCAACAGTATAATAATCTTCCAAATCGAATACCTCGAGTGCGGAATTGGCTACTCTGTTGATGATTTCGTCCATAGTTAAGTTTGTGGTTTATGGTTTGTGATTAGGAAAGATAAACCGTAAACCTCTTAAAGCATTCCTAATTCTAACTTAGCTTCTTCACTCATTAAATCTTTACTCCATGGCGGATCGAAAGTGATTTCCACTTCGCAGGATTTTACGGTGTCTATTTTGGTGATTTTTTCTTCTACTTCACGGGGCAAGGTTTCCGCCACCGGACAGTTAGGCGAGGTTAAAGTCATTAATACTTTCACTTCATTGTCTTCGTTAATCATTACATCATAGATTAACCCTAATTCGTAAATATCAACCGGAATTTCGGGATCGTAAATGCCTTTAAGCACTTTCACTACATTTTCGCCTAAATTGATATCGTCTTTAAATTCTTCCATAGTTATTAATTTTTAGCATTGAATGCCAAAGCATACATTTTCAATTTTTTAATCATTGACACCAAACCATTGGCACGCGTAGGTGACAAATGTTCTTTGAGTCCGATTTCGTCTATAAAATCGGTATTCGCGTCTAAAATAGCCGAAGCTTTTTGTTTGGAAAAAGCGCGAATTAAAATAGCGATAATACCTTTGGTTAAAATAGCATCACTGTCGGCAGTAAAAACCACTTTATCACCTTGTAGTTCGGCATGTACCCAAACTTTGGACTGACAGCCTTGGATGATATTGTCTTCGGTTTTGTATTGTTCTTCGATTAGGGGCAATGATTTCCCTAATTCGATGATGTACTCGTAGCGCTGCATCCAGTCGTCAAACATGGAAAATTCGTCTACGATTTCGTCTTGTATTTCTTTAATACTCATTCTTCTTTTTCTTTGGCCAAAGCTACAATTTTATTGACTAATTTTTCGATTTCGGCCGGCGGATGACCGTGATCAAAATCAGTGGTTTCATACTCTTGGTCTTGGTAACTGATTTTTAAATTGGCAATCGCTGCGCCGTCGTAAAATCGCTTTTGCGTCGGATCTTTCAATTTTGGAATTTCATCCAAATTAATTTTGCCGAAAGCCTTTACCAATTCTGCCCAATCGGTATCAGAGATATTAATTTCTTCGGGAGATTTTGTCCCATTCCGGTCTCTTGAAACGGTTAACTTTTGATTCCTAATGACCACTTGTTGATAAAATCCTCTACTGCTGGCCGTGTACTGAATGGTAGTATTGGTCAACTCATTTTGGGCTTCGTTGGTACAGCTTTTCGATAGGAAAAGGGTCAAAAAAATCAGTGTTATTGTTTTCATAGTTTTGCATTTTTACCGAATGTCCACCGGACATTCTCCTCTTAATATCAAATAGCCCCGATTCCTTCGGCAGTCACTTCGTTCGTGTGTAGTGGAAATCCTCGAAGAGATTGCAACGGAAAGCGGGAAATAGCTCCTAAAAATTTAACTCAACATCATTTGGGCCTTTTTAACGGCCTCGACCATGGCATCAATTTCTTCCTTGGTGTTGTAAAAGGCGAAACTCGCTCTAATCGTGCCCGGAATCTTGAAATAATCCATAATCGGTTGGGCGCAATGATGCCCGGTGCGCACCGCTATTCCTAACTTATCGATAATTGTGCCAATATCGTAAGGATGTATGCCTTCGATGTTAAACGAAATTACGGAAGTTTTATGTTCCGCCGTTCCGTAAATTTTCAAACCGTTTATGGCCGACAATTTTTCGGTGGCGTATGTCAACAATTCGTGTTCGTATTGGGCGATATGGTCAAATCCGATGCCGTTTAAATAATCTACTGCGGTTCCCAAAACAATACCTCCGGCTATGTTGGGCGTTCCGGCTTCAAACTTGTGCGGCAAATCGGCATAAGTGGTTTTTTCGAAACTTACGGTGGCTATCATTTCGCCGCCACCTTGATAGGGTGGCAATTTTCGAAGCCAATCTTCTTTACCGTAGAGAATTCCCGTTCCGGTTGGCCCACAAATTTTATGACCGGAAAACACGTAGAAATCACAGTCTAAATCTTGTACATCGGGTTTTAAATGCGGTGTGGCTTGAGCACCGTCAATTAAAACAGCAGCTCCTACTTGGTGTGCTTTGGCTATCATTTCCTTGATAGGGTTGATGGTGCCTAAAGCGTTTGAAATATGATTGACGGTTACGATTTTGGTTTTGTCCGAAAGCAATTTGTCGTATTCAGACTGTATCAATTCGCCTTGTTCATTCATAGGAATGACTTTAAGCGTGGCGCCGGTTCTTTCACAAAGCATTTGCCAAGGCACAATATTGCTATGGTGTTCCAGGGCAGAAACCAATACTTCATCACCAACTTTTAACAGCGAGGCAAAACCATTAGCAACAGCGTTGATACCATGAGTAGTTCCGGAAGTAAAAATGACTTCATGCGGGTGTTTGGCGTTGATGTGGTTTTGGATTTTGCCACGAGACACTTCGTAGGCATCGGTAGCCAATTGACTTAGGGTATGGACGCCGCGGTGAATGTTAGCGTTGATTTCTTGGTAATATTGGGCAATCGCATCAATCACTACTTGTGGCTTTTGCGAGGTGGCGCCGTTGTCAAAATAAACGAGCGGTTTACCGTTTACTTTTTGAGAAAGTATCGGAAAATCGGCTCTGATTTTTTGGAGGTCTAACATGGTATTATTTAGAAAAATTCTAAATACAAAAGTAGTTAA
>JBIIXM010000175.1:0-4072 GCA_044338435.1 Flavobacterium sp.
ATTTTCCGGCGAAATCACCCATTTGGGCTACAAATTTCCCTTGCAAATCTACTAAAGGAACAGGATTACCGTTTTCGTCTAACACCAACATAGGCGGTACTTCCGGAGTAGCTTCTTTGGCTACTTTGGCGTCATCGGCACCGAAAGTCGGCGCGGTGTGTACAATTCCGGTTCCGTCTTCGGTAGTGACAAAATCGCCTGAAATCACTCGGAAAGCATTTTCAGGATTTTGATACGGCAAGGTGTACGGTAACAATTGTTCGTAACGGATGCCTACCAAATCAGCGCCTTTGGCTTCAGTTAAGACTTGGTATGGAATTTTTTTGTCTTCGGCTTTGTAATTAGTAAAATCGGCTTCACTTTCGGCTGCAAAATATTTACCACCGAATTGTTTTCCGACTAAATTTTTAGCCAGGATAACATTAACCGGTTCAAAAGTGTATTGGTTGAATGTTTTGACTAAAACGTAGTCAATTTTTGGTCCAACTGTTAATGCGGTGTTGCTTGGTAAAGTCCATGGGGTGGTCGTCCAAGCCAAAATATGAACATCGCCAAAACCTTGTAAAAAGTTCGGTAAAGTTTCTGCTTTAGTTTTAAATTGCGCTACTATGGTCGTGTCGGTTACATCACGATAAGAACCCGGCTGATTTACTTCGTGTGAAGACAACCCGGTACCCGCTTTAGGCGAATACGGCTGAATGGTGTAACCTTTATAAAGTAAGTCTTTGTTGTAAATTTGCTTAAGCAACCACCAAACCGTTTCCATGTATTTGGATTTGTAGGTCACATACGGATCTTCCATATCTACCCAATAGCCCATTTTTTCGGTCAGGTCGTTCCACACATCAGTATAGCGCATCACGGTTCTTTTACACGCTTCGTTGTATTCGGTCACCGAGATGGTTTTGCCGATGTCTTCTTTGGTGATGCCTAATTCTTTTTCGGTGCCTAGTTCAACCGGCAAACCGTGCGTATCCCAGCCGGCTTTGCGTTTGACTTGGAAACCTTTCTGAGTTTTGTAACGACAAAAAATATCCTTGATGGCGCGCGCCATTACGTGATGAATGCCCGGCAAGCCATTGGCCGACGGCGGACCTTCAAAAAACACATAAGGAGTAGCACCTTCACGGGAAGTGACACTCTGTTCAAAGACGTTATTTTTTTTCCAAAATGCAAGAACTTCTGAGGCTACAGTTGGCAGGTCAAGTCCTTTGTATTCAGTAAACTTAGTACTCATTTTTATCGTTTTCTTAAATCAGTTTGCGAAAGTAATAAATAGTTGTGAGTTATGGGTTATGAGACGGGAGTTTTTGCGTTAGCGGTTGGAGCGAAAATCCTTTTTTTGCCCAAAGTTCCTTGAATTGCCATAATATGATTAAAAAAGATTGCAGCGGAAGACGCGGCCCAAAGGGAAACGCCCATAAAAATTTAAGCAAAAACCTCTTTTAAAACGTCCAGCGATTTGGGTTTTTTGAAGCCAACTAAGTGAAAAGTGTAGTAATCCAAGAGGATTTTGAGTAAGAGTTGGCGTTCGGTGCCGTTGAACACTTTTTGCGGACTGTCGAATTTTAAGTCGATTAATTTTTTGAATAAACGGGTTTCGTTTTCGGGCAGGCAGCCAATACCTAGAGTGGGCGAAAAGTAGCCTTCTTTCACTTCAAAAAAGGGATAATCCATCTCGGAAGTATCGGGATAGAAACCCAAGAATTTGGTGATTTCCAACAGTAGTATCAAGTGAAAATTAGACGTTTCTTCATGCGTATCGAGCCAAAGTAGGGCTGTTTCCAAAAAAGTGAACAAGCGCTCGTTTTTTTCTTCTTCGTGTATGCTGTGGTGGAGCATTTCGGAGAGAAAAATAACGATGGTGCTTTTGATAATATGGGTATTGATGGTTTGAAAGGCGTGCGCCAGTTTGATTTCTTTGAAATGCTCTAAAGTGCCTTTGTTTTTGTGATTGGCTTCGATTTCGAGTATGGTCAGCGGTTGGAAATAGGCGATTTTTTGGTTCGATTTTTTAGCTGAAAAGGCATTCGGCACAAAATAGCTTTTTAAGCCATCGCATAGGGTTAAGCATTTTACAATCAGGCTTTTTTCCTGATACTTTAGTGAAGAAATGACAATGGCTTTGGTTTTGACGAGCATCTAAAAAGTACGATTTACGAAGTTATCGAATTATCATCACTTTTTTCACGGTGGTTTCCGAGGCATCTTCAGCAGCGATAAAAATCATGTAAACGCCGGAGGCCACTTTGTATTTACCGAAAGCTGTAGTGTCCCATTCGATGGTACCGCCGGTTGAAGTAGTTTCGTATACTAAGCTTCCTTCGATGTCGGTAATTTTAATATTAGCTCCGGAGGTTAAACCGGCAATTTTAACGGTTCCTACAAATTCCGGTCGTACAGGATTAGGGTAAACATAAACATCCTTTAAGTTATCGGCCGGTTTTGTGGCTGTTCCTTGGAATGATACCATACCTCTGTCGGTAGCAAAGAAAACCTCACCGGTTTCGGCATTGATGTCGATATCGTTGACAACATTGCTTGGCAGTGGCGAATTGTCTGTGGTAAAATGGTAAATGGTTTCTTGGCCGTTCGGAGAAAAGAGAAAAACACCGGAATCGGCTGTGCCTATCCATTTTTCGTTCGAACCGTTAACTACTATATCAGTAATGAATTGTTCGTATAAAAGTTCTTGCGCCAAATCGTTCTCCAAAATAATGATGGCGTTGGCTCGCATTTGTTCCGTACCATTGTAACTTCCTGTGCTGGGCAAAACGCGTAATCCTTTGTTGGTGCCGATCCAAACTTGGTTTCGGTTGTCGATGGCAATAGCCCTTACGTCTCTGGAGGGTAAATTTCCGGCTTCGGGGCCTTCGGTAATTTTTTTGAATTCGTTCACCGTTTCGTTAAAAGCGATAACCCCATCGAGATAAGTTGCCATCCATTTGGTTCCGGTTCTGTCGATGACTATTTTATTCATGTTGGCCGACCCAAAATTATCTAATATACCTTCTAAATTATATGATTGCCATTGTCCGCCACTTCGCAGTACTTTCAATTGGTTTTTGATGTTGTTGTTGGTTACCCAAAGATTCCCTTGGCGGTCGAAAGCAGTGCCGTTGATTCGGACACTGATGTTGGAACCGTCTACCAAAGACTCCAAGCCACTGTTGGTTTGATCGTACAACATGGTGGGAATGTCACTTTCAATTTTCAGTAAACCTCTGTGGTAAGAGCTCATGAAGACCTGATTTTCATTGGTAGGATTGACGGTGATTTTGGTAAGTGCTTGGGCGCCTAATAAATCCGTGTAAGGGATGTGTAGCCAACCATTAGTTGTATTGTATTTAGAGATCCCAAATTGCGGCGGACTAAATCCAAAATAATTGTACGGGTTGTAAAAAATATCGTAACCACCATAAGCCGCCCATAGGTTTGACGATGAGGCGTCAATGGCGAAAAGTTTATTTTTGGTTGGTCCTGTAGGCATTATAAATTCGAAATTAGCAGGAGCGCTGACAGGAGCAGATAATACGCCGTTTTCGTTGGTGCCTATGTAAATGGTATTGTTGATTACGGTAGCCGCAGTAAAAGTCACCGTTGGCGAAGTCACCTGACCGCTTTGAATGTGAGCCACAGTATTTGATCCAGTATTGATAACATAAACGTGATTGACAGAAGCTGCAATAAGGTAGTCATTAGTTGCTCTGAAGTCTATGCAAGCTTCACCAATGTTTGCGACTTCAATAAAACCACCGTTGTGTTTGTAGATTTTGTTGTTGGTACTGTAGAGGAATAATTGGTTGTTGAAGGTTGTTATACCAAACCAATAGCCACCGTCGAAAGATGTCCATTGCGCAAAGTCAATTAGGTTCGGACTAGATAAATTGGCTTTCAGAATTCCGTTAAGTTGTGTAACGGCATAAATTTCTCCGTTGAGAACAGCGGTTTGGAAAACTTTGATTTCTTGTCCGTTTGGTCCGATAAAATAGGTGTCGCCAAATTCGAGCGTTGCTAATTTGTATTGCACAATTCCAAAATCACAAGACAGGTATAAAATTCCTTCGTGTTC
>JBIIXM010000176.1:0-4041 GCA_044338435.1 Flavobacterium sp.
CTGGATGAGCCAACGAACGACTTAGACATTGTGACCTTAAACGTACTGGAAAGTTTCCTTTTGGATTATCCCGGTTGTTTGTTGGTAGTGTCACACGACCGTTATTTTATGGATAAAATTGTCGATCATTTATTTGTGTTTAGAGGCGAAGGCGAAGTTGAAGATTTCCCTGGAAATTATTCTGATTTCCGCGTTTATGAAGACAGTTCCGAACCCGAAAAATCCGAAGCCAAAGAAAAAGTCAATTGGAAACAAAACCATCCAACTACTTCGGGCTTGAACTTTAACGAGCAAAAGGAATTCAACAAAATCGAACGCGAAATCAAAGACCTGGAATACGAGAAAAAACAAATAGAAAACCTATTCGCCGAAGGCAAAGTGGCCGATGCCGACATCACTAAGAAAGCGGAAGAATTACAGGCGATTATCAATAAATTAGAAGCCAAAGAAGAGCGTTGGTTTGAACTTTCAACTAAAATGGAGTAAATTATTTCACTGAGATACACAGAGAAAAAATGAGATGCACAGAGACAATCTCCATGAATCTCCATTATACTCCGTGAATCTCTGTGTAACAAAAAAATAAATGTTACAGCAAATTAAGTCATACCTCAACTTCCTCTACCACTCCAAAAACGAACATGGCGTGCATTCCCCTTTTGTGTTCAACTTGGTGACGAAATGTTTTTATGACAAGCAAAGCTATACGGAATATTTTGTTTTAAAAAATTACCGAAACGCGCTTTTACAAAACAAAAACACCATCGAAGTAACCGATTTTGGTGCCGGTTCCCGAATATTCAAAAGCAATACCCGTCAGATTGCTAAAATTGCCAAAACCGCGGGAATTACGCCTAAACGAGCGGAATTGCTCTTTCGAATCGTGCGTTATTTCCAACCTACAACCATCCTGGAAATCGGAACATCCTTAGGTTTAGCGACTTCAACTTTAGCGCTGGGTAATACTAAAGCTAAAATCACCACTTTGGAAGGTTGCGAAAACACACTTAATCAATGTCAATCGCAATTGCAAAAATTCAATATCAATAATGTTAACTGTGTAAATACCGAATTTAGTTCCTTTTTAAAAAACCTACAACCTACAACCTACAACCTACAACTTATTTACTTCGACGGCAACCACTCCAAAACTGCCACACTAAACTATTTCGAACTTTTACTACCAACTGTAACCAACGAAACTGTTTGGATATTTGACGACATTCATTGGTCGGCCGATATGGAAGAAGCTTGGGAAATAATCAAAAAACATCCGAAAGTAACGGTAACGATAGACACCTTTCAATGGGGAATGGTTTTTTTTCGAACTGAACAAAAAAAAGAACACTTTGTGATTCGAACATAAAAAAGGCAATCATCACTGATTGCCGATTTCAGAATTAACAAACCAATTCAAAAATTATTCTTTTGCTTCTTCATTTTCTCTTGCCTTAGCTCCTATCCTATTCACTTTAAACATGGGGGCAAATTTAAACTTGATAGCCGCTATTTTATTGTTGTCCTCAGAAGACAAACCTTCATTTTCAACCGTATTTTTTCTGCTGTCTAAAGCCTCATAAATCATCTTCACTTCATCGTAATCTTCTCTGGTAAAATTGCCTTTATTGGCTTTATAAGCTTCAAAAAAAGTTTGATAGGTCTGCAAAATATTGTCTTTGTTTACCCAGGAAAAATTCATGTCTTCCCCTAATTTTCCGGCGCCAAAAAAAGTATCTCTTAGCCTTTGATTGTAATTAACTTTAACCGGTGCTTTACTTGCCTCTAGGTTTGATTTGATGAAAAAATACCTTGCTTTAACAGAATCCAATCTTTCTTGACTACCCTTTTTTACGTCATCTCGAAGTGACGTAATCGCTGCATCGGCCTCTGCCATTCTTCGATCATAATCAACTGTTATTTGATCCCAATTGGATACTGCCTCATCCGATTTTACACTTTCAAGTGAATCAACATAGCTTTCCATAGCGCCAATTCTTTCTTCTGCTGTCGCTTCAGTTTTATCATTTTTGCAAGATATCATACTGATTAATAAAGCCATAAAAACGCCAAATTCAATTCTTTTGTTTTTCATTTTATTCTAATTTTAATGTTGAATCAAAACTAATTAAGAGTAGGCTTTAGTTATTTATACAATTCACCGAAATTGTATCATAATTCATCCTTTTAAAATTAAGACACAGTTTGTAACAATATCATTATATTTACTACTTATTTGAAAAATTTAATCACACCCAAACAATGGCCAATCCATTAATCAACATAAAGGCGCTCAAACGCGATTTCCAATTAGGTAGCGAAACCATCTACGTTTTAAAAGGCATCGACTTACAAATCAACAAAGGCGAATACGTTGCCTTAATGGGACCATCGGGTTCGGGAAAATCTACTTTGATGAACCTTTTGGGTTGTTTGGATACGCCAACCTCGGGAACTTATATCTTGAACGGTAAAGACGTCAGTCAAATGCACGACGACGATTTGGCCGAAATCCGCAACAAAGAAATCGGCTTTGTCTTCCAAACCTTCAACTTATTACCCAGAACCACGGCTTTAGACAACGTGGCTTTGCCTATGATTTATGCAGGTTATTCTAATTCGGAACGCAACCAGCGCGCTACAGAAGTGTTGACACAAGTAAACTTGGCTGATCGTATGGACCACCAACCCAACCAACTTTCGGGTGGACAACGCCAGCGTGTGGCCATCGCCAGGGCTTTGGTAAATAAACCATCTATTATCTTGGCTGATGAGCCAACCGGAAACCTAGATAGTAAAACTTCAGTCGAAATCATGAATCTCTTCAACGAAATACATAAAAACGGCAACACGGTAATTTTGGTTACCCACGAAGAAGATATCGCCCAATACGCCCACCGAATCATCCGTTTGCGCGACGGTATTATCGAAAGCGACACTCAAAACACCAATCATTTGTAATAAAGTAAGGAGCAGAAAAGTTCGGGACTTATCAGCAGTCCGTTTTCCTGCTGTACGAGTTGCGAGGCAACTACTCCCATCAGGCCTAGTTGATAATTCATTTGTATTTTTGCTACCTTTGAAAACTAATTAATCGGATTAAGAATTCCTAATTCCTAATTCCTAATTCCTAATTCCTAATTCAAAATGAAAGTCTACACCAAAACCGGTGACACCGGAACCACTGCGCTTTTTGGCGGTACCCGTGTCCCAAAACACCATATTCGCATCGAAAGCTACGGCACCGTCGACGAACTCAACTCACATATCGGCTTAATCCGCGACCAAGACATCAATGTTTTATACAAAAACGTGTTAATTGAAGTGCAAGACCGACTCTTTACCGTAGGCGCCATTTTGGCCACACCACCGGAAAAAGAAGTATTGAAAAACGGACAACCGCGCTTAAACATCAACCGTATTTCCGAAGAAGATATCGCGTTTTTAGAAAACGAAATTGACATCATGGACACCGCTTTACCTCCTATGACACACTTTGTCTTGCCCGGCGGTCATACTACCGTGTCATATTGTCACATTGCGCGCTGTGTCTGCCGCAGAGCGGAACGTTTAGCCGTACATTTACACGAATTAGAACCTACCGACGAACAGGTTATTAAGTACTTAAACCGACTTTCTGACTATCTTTTTGTCTTGGCACGGAAGTTGTCCTTCGACCTGCAAGCCGAGGAAGTAAAATGGATTCCGCGCAAATAAAAAGTTACTGTTTCAAGTGGCACAATTCTGTAAACTGAGACTGAGACTGTATACTGATAAAAACGTTCTTACACTTACTTAAAAATAAATCAAAAAAAACTTGACTTTTTCAGTATAAAATTTATTTTTGCATAAACTAAAATCGACAGAAGATGTATTGGACATTAGAATTGGCATCCTATTTAAGCGATGCACCTTGGCCAGCTACCAAAGATGAACTTATCGACTATGCTATACGAACAGGAGCTCCGCTAGAAGTAGTAGAGAATTTGCAGTCCATAGAAGACGAAGGAGAAATCTACGAATCAATGGAAGAAATTTGGCCTG
>JBIIXM010000177.1:0-4015 GCA_044338435.1 Flavobacterium sp.
ATGATGTACGCTTCCATCGCATCATAGGATTGCTCGGCCACTTCTTGCATGTCGATAATTTTATCGTATTCTTCGTTGATGTTTTTTTCTGAAATACTTAAGTATTCCAAAATTTGGTTGCGGTATTCCACATCACCTTGGTAGCCGTCTTTTAAACCGGCAATTTTTTTACTGGCCGTTTGGATGCTTTTTACCAATAGTTTTCGGGTGTTGTCAATGCGACGTGCACTTTTGGAATGTGCCACAGCCGAAGTGTATTTCCACATGCTTCTGGAAATATTTTCTTGTTCTTTACCGATATAATTCAAATAGTCTACCGGTGTTTTAAATTCCTGTGCTTGCAAACTGATGCAAGCAAAAAACACTAATGTTAATAGTAGTCTTTTTTTCATGAGTTAAGGTTTAAGGGTAATACAGTCGGATAAAATGTTTAAAGCTTCGGCAATGTGATAATTTTGTTGGATTTCTTTGCTTCTTTCCAGGTTGGTACTTTTAAGGTATTCGTCGAACTTTTGATTGTCAACATCGATTGAATTTTGAACGATGGTAATGTCTTGCGCTGTTTCTCCGGTCTCTTTAATGGTTTTCCAAAGCGCATTCATTTTATTGACATCTTCAAAAACATTCGAGAATTGTAATGTTATTGGCGGTAAATCACCTTCATACAATGGATTGATTTTCGCGTTGAGTGCTATGACTTGCTTAGCATAAACATTATTTTGAATGCGAATTTGACTCTGTTCGATCACTTTTGATTTTGACCCGTCTTCCGGTAAACGATTGTATTTTAGACTAACGCTGAGCACATCGTTTTTTAAAGCCGTTTTATTGCTGTCTTCTCGCGGCATTTGTTTGTCGAATAACAGCGGAATTTCTAAATCAGGTATAATACCAATGTATTGATTGCTCTTTCCGGTAATGCGATAGAATTTTTCTAAAGTCAGTTTTACGAACTCCTGATTTTCTTCATCAATAGGAATAATGCGCTGCATCGAAGCTTTGCCTAAAGATCGATTGCCTATAATGATCGCTCGGTTGTAATCTTGCATAGCATTGGCAAAAAATTCGCTGGCCGAAGCCGAAAAGCCGTTAATCATCACAATCATCGGTCCGTTGTAAATGGTACCGCGATTTTGATCTTTGAGTATTTCACGCTTTTGCTTGCCATCGCTCATTACGGCTAACGGACCAACATCGATAAATAGTCCGCTCAAACGAATGGCTTCTTCCATCGAGCCGCCGCCGTTGTTTTGAATATCGATTATAATACCGCTAACACCATCTTCTTTAAGCTTGTAAACCTCTTTGGCTACATCATTACTTACGCTTGATTTTCCATTTTCAAACGTCGCATAAAAACTCGGAATTCTGATGTATCCAAAATAAGCATCGCCTTTTTTGAGTTTGAAACTGTACACGTTGTTCTGATAGTCTTTCATGACTTTTTTACGCAAACGAACGCTGTAGATTTCTCCGCTCTTTTTTCTGAAGGTAAAATCCGCTTCTTGGTATTCTTTGGAAGTGATTATTTCTTCGATTTTTTTTAACGAAGAACAGGCAATATGGTATTCGTTGTTTTGATGGGCAACTTTGAGCAGTTGATCGCCTTTGTTTATTTTTTCACTGAAATAGGCCGAACTGCCGGGAATGATTTCTTCCACCGTCATTTCGTCTTTGTCAGACATCGCCATATAAAAACCGAAAGTCATGTTGTCGGAACTAACCGTAGCATAGAAAGACGATTTGTCACTTTCGGAAAAATAATCTGTATGCGGATCAAAATAGGAGCAAAAGGTGCTGAAAAACAGACTGTAAAATTCACTTTTCGTTAAAACGTAACTTTCTGATTTACAATCGTATTGCTCCATTACTTTGGCTTTACTTTCGTTGGCTAACTTGTCAAAGTGTTGGGTAAGCGAATCTTTGTTAGTGCTCAATTCGGCCACTTCACGCAGCACATTGAACAGCAATCGCTTTTTGTAAAGATGTTGTAATTCTTTTTCGTCTTTGGCATAAGGGAAAGCCTTGCGGGAAAATTGCACTTGTTCGCTGCTGCTTAGTGGAAATGGTTCTTTTTTAATAGCTTCCAATAGCTTTTTGTAACGCTCAGTTGTTTTGGTATAAGCCGAATAAAAGTCGGTTAAAAACGCACAATTATTATTGTTTAAATAATCGTCAATTTGGTATTGATGCTTTTCTAAGGCTTTGATTTCAGGCGCAATGAATAAGCGATTGTCTTCGTCTAAGCGACTCAAAAAAGTTTTAAAAACATAAACCGATAAACTGTCGTCTATCGGTTTAGGCTTGTAGTGAAAATCCTGTATGAGCTTGTTGATTTTTGCCACAGTTTCACATGGATTCTTTTCGGTTTGCCCAAAGAGAAAAAAAGGAAAAACTAAAGCGGCTACTAAGGATTTGGTCACACGGTTATTTTTTGTAGAAAGGCATTTTAACTACTTTGGCCTTTACTTTATTATTTCTGATTTGGATAAAGATTTCCGAGTCAACTGCAGTAAAATCCGTAGCCACATAACCCATACCGATACCTTTGCCTAAGGACGGCGCCATAGTTCCGGAAGTTACAATACCGATGTTGTTTCCGTTGGCATCCACAATTTCGTAATCGTGTCTCGGAATACCTCTTTCGATCAATTCAAAACCGATAAGTTTGCGCGTCACGCCGGCTTCTTTTTGTTTTTTCAGATTTTCCGAATTGGTGAAGTCTTTGGTGAATTTGGTAATCCAACCTAAACCGGCTTCAATAGGCGAAGTCGTATCATTGATATCGTTGCCATACAAGCAGAATCCCATTTCCAAACGAAGTGTATCACGTGCTGCTAAGCCAATTGGTTTGATACCGAATGCGGCTCCCGCTTCAAAAACTTTGTTCCAAACTTGCTCTACTTCTGAATTCTTGCAATAAATTTCGAATCCGCCCGAACCGGTATAACCCGTAGCGGAAATGATAACATTTTCAATACCGGCAAACGGCCCAACTTCAAAATGGTAATATTTAATGGCAGTTAAGTCAACACTAGTAAGTGATTGCATGGCTTCAACCGCTTTTGGTCCTTGGATAGCCAACAAGGAATAGTCGTCGGATAAGTTGCGCATGTCAACACCTAAATCATTGTGTGATGAAATCCAGTTCCAATCTTTTTCAATATTGGAAGCATTGACAACCAATAAATATTGGTCTTCTTTCATGCGGTAAACGATTAAATCGTCTACAATACCACCATCATTATTAGGTAAGCAAGAGTATTGTGCACGTCCGATTTCTAAAACCGAAGCATCATTGGAAGTCACTTTTTGGATTAGTCCCAAAGCGTTTTCACCGGTTAGTAAAAATTCACCCATGTGGGAAACGTCGAACACACCAACACCGTTTCTTACGGTTTCGTGTTCGGCATTCACACCTTCATATTGTACCGGCATATTGTAACCAGCAAACGGTACCATCTTGGCACCTAAACTCTCATGAATGTGTGATAAAGCAGTATTTTTCATTGTTATTTAAATTGTGTTGTTGTTTGTTTTAAATTTTGATATTGTCATTGAAATTGTAAACTATTTTCTAACAAACGGCGGTAAAAGTTTAGTGCTAACTTCACCAAAACCAATGCGGACAGAACTGTTTTGACAATGGCCTTTAATGGTTACCGTATCGTTATCGTTAATGAATTTGCGTTCTGTTCCATCACTCATGGTTAATGGATTTTTGCCACCCCAAGTCAACTCCAACATCGAACCGAAACTGTCTTGTGTCGGCCCCGAAATGGTACCGGAACCCATCATATCACCCGAATTTACCCGACAACCGTTGGAAGTATGATGCGCCAATTGTTGTGACATTGACCAATACATGTATTTGAAATTCGATTTGGAAACCAAAGTTGGTTCAGCGTTTTCAGGTTCAATATAAACTTCCAAGTTAATATCGAAAGCATGCTTTCCTTTTTGTTGTAAATAGGGCAGTGGTGTTGGCTCTTGAACCGGGCCTTTGCATCGGAAC
>JBIIXM010000178.1:0-4003 GCA_044338435.1 Flavobacterium sp.
TCTTAGTTTTGAAATCAATATCAAATACCACAGTGATAATTTATGAAAAATAATATTTTCAATCCAATATACCGAGAAGACTATTTAGAAGGTTATACTAACGGTTCAAATCCACACCTAAAGTTGGTGGAAGAAAAAAGCGAAGCCTATAACTTCGGTTTTGAACAAGGAAGAGCCGACTATGAAAGAATGAACGGAAAAATTGCTTATGGGATTCCACAATTAATAGTCACCAACAAAGTATTAGAAGATTTTTTACTCGCCGGTATGTTGGGGATGGATATCGATTCGGATGGTTATAATTCCTTTCAAATTGACGTCATCCAAAAATGGTATCAAAGCGGAGTCGAAAAATATGATCCCAGCCAAAGCAGTTATCTGCACTCTATTTTAGAGGAAAATGGCATAGAACTAGCCTGACAAATACCCCTGAATATTTGGTAAAGACTGATGGAAACATTGGTCTTTATTTTTTTATTCTAAAACCAATTGCATGAATTGCGAATGCAGCCAACGGTTGAATTTAAATCCGGTTTCTTTCAATAGGCCAACTGTCTCAAATCCGAATTGCTCGTGAAAAGCCACACTGCTTTGGTTTTCTGAATCAATCACAGCAATCATCGTGTGCAATTTTTGTTGCTTGGCTAAATCGATTAGCGCTTGCATCAGTAATTTACCTATGCCTTTTCCGTGACAATCTGGGGCTACATAAACCGAATGTTCTACTGTAAATTTATAGGCTTCCCGAAAACGAAATTCACTGTAATATCCAAAACCAATCACTTTCCCGTTTGCTTCCGCAACTATAACCGGAAATTCTTTGTCGATTTTTTCCTGAAAAATAGTCTCTTGTTGCGCTAATGTTCTTGGGTGATAATCGTACAAAGCCGTCGAATGAAGTATGTTGTAATTGATAATGTCAACGATGGCCTGACAATCTGCAATTTGATAAGGTCTGATTTTGATTTCCATGGCATTAAAGTGTCTTCAAAAGTAATAAAACTATCTTAAAGTGTTGAAAAACCTACACAAGTTTGTACATTTGTAAGACATAAAAAAAGACAATGCTTTATCCTAAAATACCTTTGGCGCAAAGCATCATAGAAATTTGTAATGCCAAAGGAGTTCACGATATTATAATCTCACCCGGTTCCAGAAATGCACCGTTAACTATTGGTTTTACCAATCATCCGGACTTTACGTGTTATAGTATAGCCGATGAGCGTTGTGCCGGTTTTTTTGCGCTGGGTATTGCCCAACAAAAGCAAAAGCCGGTTGCCGTAGTTTGTACTTCAGGGTCGGCCTTACTCAATTATTATCCGGCTTTGGCAGAAGCTTTTTACAGTCAGATTCCTTTTGTGGTAATCTCTGCCGACCGACCGCATGATAAAATTGATATAGGAGACGGGCAAACCATCCGTCAGGAAAATGTATTTCTGAACCACTCGTTATACAACGCCAATTTACTGGAAGATGCTTCGGAAGAAAACGATGTCTTTATTAACGAAGCCATCAATGTGGCCATTGCTCACAAAGGTCCGGTGCATATTAATGTGCCTTTCGAAGAACCTCTATACCAAACCACGAATAAACTAGCTGTCGATGTTAACGTAACCGGACTTTTTAAATCGGAGTCATCCGTTAGGGTAGAAGACATCATTGCGTTTTCTACGTTGTGGAATTATAGCCAGAAAATATTGGTATTGGTAGGCGAGTGCAAGCCGAACACTATCGACCAACAATGGATAGACGAATTGGCTTCACATCCTTCGGTAGTAGTGTTGACCGAAACGACGTCTAACTTACACCATACTGATTTTATCAACAATATCGACACGCTGATTACGCCGTTTACTGATAAAGAGTTTGCCGAGTTGCAGCCTCGCATTTTAATTACGTTTGGCGGTATGATAGTGTCTAAGCGAATCAAAGCCTTCCTCAGAAAATACAAACCGCGACACCATTGGCATATTGATGAGTTAAGAGCTTACGATACGTTTGGTATTTTGACAAAACATTTTACGGTAGCTCCCAATCAGTTTTTTAAACAATTTTTACCGTATGTCAAAGTCGTTGAAAGTAATTATAAAGCGTTTGTCCAAACTATTCGTAGCCAAAGAATAAGCAAACACCATGAATATTTGGCTAATATTCCGTTTTCCGATTTAAAAGCATTTGAAAATATTTTAGCCGCTTTGCCCGGGAATACACAGTTGCAAGTCAGTAATAGTTCTGCCATTCGTTATGCGCAATTGTTTGACATCGATCCGTCTATCGAAGTATTCTGCAATCGTGGTACAAGTGGTATCGATGGCAGTACTTCAACCGCTATAGGCGCTGCTGTAGCCAGCAACAAAGAAACGACCTTAATTACGGGCGATATCGGATTTTTATACGACAGTAATGCGCTTTGGAACAATTACATACCAAAGCATTTCAAAATCATTTTAATTAATAACGGCGGTGGCGGCATTTTCAGAATCTTGCCCGGTCATCAAGAAAACGAAACCTTCCATACTTATTTCGAAACTTCCCATTGTTTAACCGCTGAACACTTAGCCAAAATGTACCGTTTTGACTATTTAACAGCTGCAGACGAAACCACTTTAAAAGCCGGTTTGAAACAATTGTTTGCTAATAATGACCAACCTGCTATATTGGAAGTTTTTACACCTACGCGCGACAACAATAAACTGTTGTTGGACTATTTCAAAGCTTTGGTGTAAATTTATACCTTAACCAAAATCGATTTTACTGTGAGTCAAACCAATAAATTAAAAATATTCAACGACCCGATTTACGGATTTATCACCATTCCGAATTCGTTGGTCTACGATTTAGTGCAACATCCCTATTTTCAGCGATTGCGACGCATTTCCCAAATGGGATTATCGTATTTAGTGTATCCGGGAGCGCATCATACGCGTTTCCATCACGCACTGGGCGCCATGCACATGATGCAACAAGCGGTTGAAGTACTTCGTTTTAAAGGCGTAGCTATTTCTAAAGAAGAAGAAAATGCACTTTATATCGCTATTCTTTTGCACGATATCGGTCACGGTCCGTTTTCCCATGCCATGGAACACAGTATAGTTGAAGAAGTGAACCACGAAGCCATTTCGCTGTTATTCATGAACCAATTGAATCAAGAGTTTGACGGACAATTAAGCTTGGCCATACAGGTTTTTAAAGGCGAATACCATCGTAAGTTTATGTTGCAATTGATTTCGAGTCAGCTCGATATGGATCGCATGGATTATTTGAAACGCGATAGTTTTTATTCAGGCGTAGCCGAAGGGAATATCAATTCTGATCGTTTGATTCAAATGATGAATGTAGTGGATGATGTTTTGGTGATGGAAGAAAAAGGGATTTATTCGATTGAAAAATTCTTAATGGCACGCCGATTAATGTATTGGCAAGCCTATTTGCACAAGACGAGTTTGGTGGCCGAATTGACCTTAACTAAGACTTTACAACGTGCTAAAGAGTTGCTTCAAAAAGGAATTGCTATCGAGTGCAGTCGTCCGCTAAAATACTTTATGGAGCACAAAGTGACTCTTGAGAATTTCTCCACTATCGATTTAGATACATTTTCGCAATTAGATGATTTTGATATTATTAGCGCTTTAAAAAATTGGCAACACCACGACGATTTTATTTTGAGCAGTTTGAGTAAAATGATTATCAATCGCGACTTATCAAAAGTCAAACTCAACAGCGAAAAATTTCCGGTGGAAGCTTTACAGGAAATGTCAGCTGCCTTTGCCAAAAAGCATAACCTGAGTTTACAAGACACCAAGTATTTTATCTTCAAAGGAAAAATCAAAAATCAAGCTTATAATAAAGATGCAGAACCGATTCGAATTCTGAAAAAAGACCGAACTATTGAAGATGTAGTGGAAGCTTCCGACCAGCTGAATTTGAAAGCCTTGTCGAAACCGGTGACCAAGTATTTTATTTGCTATCCAAAACAACTTTCGGAAATTTAACATTAAATCTT
>JBIIXM010000179.1:0-3999 GCA_044338435.1 Flavobacterium sp.
GGCTTTTATTAAGCATCCCATGGTTGCCTTGTTCTTAGCGGTTTTCCTCTTTTTGTTGGTAGCCATTGAAGTAGTAATTAGTGCTGTGGATAAGGTAACTTACCACATGCTGACTGAAGAGCAAAGAAAGCAATTGGAAGAAGCGCAATCTGTTTCTTTCACCGAAAGCAAATGGATGCAAAACTTGATGAAGTCAATGACACGTTCTAAATCTATCGAGCAAGAAGCCGATGTGATGTTAGAACATGACTACGACGGTATCAAAGAGTTGGACAACGTTTTACCGCCTTGGTGGGTGAATTTGTTCTATGCAACGATTATTTTCGGGGTAATTTATTTGGTACGATTCCACATAGTAGGCGATTACAACCAAGGACAAGAGTTTGATCAGGAAGTAGCTGCAGCTCAGTTGGAAATTGAAAAAAACAAAGCCAATTCACCTAAAGATGAAATTACCTTCGATAAAGTAACTTTGTTAACCGATGCTGAAAGTTTGGCCAAAGGTAAAGAAATTTTCACCAACGCCTGTGCTGCTTGTCACAAAGCAGATGGAGGTGGAGTAGTGGGGCCTAACTTAACCGATGAATATTGGATTAACGGCGGCGGTATCAAAAATGTATTCAAGTTGATAGCCGAAGGAAGTAAAAACAATCCAACCATGGTAGGTTGGGCAAAAACACTCGGAACTACCGAAGTACAAAAAGTAGCCAGTTATGTGTTGAGCTTACAAGGAACCAAACCGGCAGGAGGTAAAGCACCTGAAGGTGAAAAATGGGTAGAAGAAGCTGCACCGGCTGAAAGCGCACCAGCAGCAACTGATACTACCGCTGTAGCGGCAAAATAAGAATCAAAAGAAAGGTTTTGGGTGATCACCCAAAACCTTTCTAAATCATATGAATTAGCAATTTAATGCAACAGTAAAATGGCAACAAATCTTCCTGATGATAGTTTTAGAGATAGTATTTCCACTATAGATGAAAAAGGAAAGAGAGTGTTTATTCAACCTAAAAAACCTTCAGGGCCTTTTTATGATAAGCGTAAAATATTGAGTTATGTTCTATTAGCTTTCTTATTTTCTGCTCCTTTTATAAAAATCAACGGCAACCAATTTTTAATGTTCAATGTCTTAGAACGACGTTTTAATATTTTTAGTTTTCCGTTTTGGCCGCAAGATTTCCACTTGTTTGTAATCTCAATGATTATCGGAGTAGTGGGATTGGCCTTGTTTACAGTGGCTTTCGGGCGTATTTTTTGTGGTTGGTTTTGTCCGCAAACCATTTTTATGGAAATGGTGTTTCGCCGAATTGAATTCTGGATTGACGGCGACAGAGCACAACAAATCCGATTGAGCAATCAGGCTTGGGATGGTGAGAAAATCAGAAAAAGAGTAACCAAATGGATAATATTCTTTATCATCTCTTTTATCATTGCGAATGTCTTTTTGGCGTATTTAATTGGAAGTGATGAGTTGATCCGATTTATAGAAGAAGGGCCGGCTAAAAACACCAAAACACTAATTGCCTTATTGATTTTTACCGCGGTATTCTATTTTATCTATGCTTGGTTCAGAGAGCAAGTTTGTATAATAGCTTGTCCTTACGGCAGAATGCAAGGTGTTTTGTTAGACAATAAAACCATTAATGTAGCTTACGATCACGTTCGTGGAGAAGGGGAAAGCGGCAGAGCCAAATTCAACAAAAACGAAGATCGAAAAGCCTTAGGGAAAGGCGATTGTATTGATTGTAAAGTTTGTGTACACGTTTGTCCTACCGGAATTGACATTCGAAACGGAACCCAATTGGAATGCATTAACTGTACGGCTTGTATAGACGAATGCGACTCCATCATGGAAAAGGTAGGTTTGCCTAAAGGTTTGATTCGCTATGCCAGTGAAGACGAGATTGTGAAAAAAGAACCTTTCAAATTAACCACCAGAATGAAAGGTTACATAGCGGTTTTATCTATTTTGATTGGCGTGTTTATCGGAATGTTGTTCTTAAGAAATGATGTAGAAGCTACCATATTGCACATGCCGGGACAATTGTTTCAACGTGAAGGCAATAATGTAATCAGTAACATTTACAATTACGATATCATTAATAAAACGGAGCGTGAATTTGAAAATATGACGTTTAAATTAGTTGAACCTAAAGGCGAAATTAAATTGGTTGGTAGTCCATTTGCCAAAGTACCGAAACAAGGCGCAACCAAAGGAACTTTCTTTGTGAAAATCAAGGAGAGCGATTTGAAAGAAGAAAAAGTAGTCTTAAAAATTGAAGTGTACAATAACGGAAAAGTCATTGAAACCGCCACTACCAACTTTTTGGGACCAAGAAATTTTAATTAAAACGAATTATTATGAAAATCAATTGGGGAAAAGGAATTGTTATAGCTTTTGTGTTGTTCATGAGCTTTATACTGTATTTTGTAATCAAAGTACAATCCGATGACAAGTACGACAACGAATTGGTCACTCAAGAATATTATAAAAAAGAGAAACTGGTTCAAGGCAATATTGAAAGTATTCAAAACACCAATAGCTTAGAAGGCAAAGTTACCATTGCCAAATCAGCAGAAGGTTTAGTGGTAAGCTTTCCGAGTACCTTGGATCCGAAATTAATAAAAGGAAAAGTATCCCTATACAGACCGTCCAACCAAAAACTGGATTTTGAGACCCTCATCTCATTGTCCGGTTCCGATTTGCTCATACCTAAAAACAATCTGGTTGGCGGTCTATGGGGTATTACTGTTTCCTGGGAATACGAAGGTAAAACGTATTTGAACAAAGAAGAAATTTATTTCTAATATCTAATATCAATATGTTATACACAGCCATCATATTCGGTTTAATCTCCAGTTTGCACTGTATAGGTATGTGCGGACCGATTGCTATGATGTTGCCGGTAGATCATAAAAACCCGTCTAAAAAAGCCCTTCAAGTGCTGATTTATCACATGGGGAGATTAACTTCTTATGGTATTTTAGGATTGGCTTTCGGCTTGTTGGGTAGAGGATTTTATATGGCCGGTATTCAACAACAATTATCTATTGCGGTTGGCGTTGGGATGATAGTTCTTGCAGTAGTACCGGAAAAAATATTGGCTAATTATAACTTTTCCAAACCCGTTTACCGTTTGATTACCAAAATTAAAAGCAGTTTAGGCGCACAGTTCAAGCGTAAAACACCGGATGCGTTTTTCACGATCGGTCTTTTTAACGGCTTACTGCCTTGCGGATTGGTTTACGCGGCCTTATTCGGTGCCATCGCTATGCAAAATGTAACATTGGGCATTGCTTATATGATTTTATACGGATTAGGCACTATTCCGATGATGAGCGCCGTAGTTTACGTGAGTTCATTATTATCTATGCCGTTCAGAAGCCAACTACAAAGAGCGGTCCCGATTGTTACCGTTGTGATAGGCGTGTTGTTTGTATTGCGCGGGATGGGATTGGATATTGCTTACATTTCTCCCAGCAATTTGAATCTGTTTGTGCAAGCCAACGCTAATTGTCATTAAATTAAATAACCCTTTTCATAACAATTATAAACTAAACACATGGAAAAACACGATTTATTACACGAGTTTCCTCAATACCAGGAAAAAATACACGAACTGAAAGTGTCAGATGCTCATTTCAGAAAGTTGTTTGATGAGTATCACGAAACTGAGCATCAGATTCACAGAATTAACATGGGTTCTGAAGTAGCCAATGATAATTTTTTACACGAATTGAAAACCAAATTATTGTCCCTTAAAGACGAATTATACGCCCTTTTGAATAAATAGTAATTGAGTTAATTGATTTAAAAACCACGCCGCCAAGCGTGGTTTTTTTATAGTATCAGTTAGTTAGCCGTCACGATTTTAAATAGGGAGTAGGACAAAAAAAGAAACCGCCTTTAAAAGGCGGTTTTCTACCAAAAAACATGAACACTATCTTCCATTGCCCTATATTGGAAAATAGTATAAGGTATATATTGTTATGCTACTTCTT
>JBIIXM010000180.1:0-3973 GCA_044338435.1 Flavobacterium sp.
TTGGTTTACAAATGTGGTTTGCCCTTTACGGTCAAGGTATTGAGGCTTGGACAGAATGGAGAAGAACAGGACAACCTGCTTTGTCTCCTGTTGTTGATGCACAAATCAGTGCCATTCCAAAAAGATTCTATTATTCAACCGATTCACAAAACTTTAACCAAGCAAACTACCAAGCAGCTGTTGCCTTATTAGATAATGGTGATACTATGCTTTCTAAAGTTTGGTGGATGAACTAATATAAAAAACTATGAAAAAATTTATTTATTTATTTATGACCGTTGCCGCTTTAGGTTTCGTGTCTTGCGAAAAGGACAATGATGTTCTTACCGGAAATAAAAATGAAGGTGGTTTGTTAGACGTTAAAAACAACTTAGTAGCCTATGTTGTGGGTAACGGAAATGATTTTCAATACAGTGCAGCATTAGGAGCTTTTCAAGGTGATGTAACGGTTGAATCAGTTGATGTCTACAAGCAGTTTACATCAGTTGACGGTACAACTTCAAACAGAGTATTTTTAAAGAATATTACTTTTCCAAATGCATCACAGTTAGAAACTGTAAACTTCAATTTTACTTATAGTGAGCTTACCGAAGGCATTCTTGTAGATGGTCAACCATTACCAACAAATGATGCTGCGCTTGAAATTGGAGATTATTGGACGCTTACCTATGTTTCTAAAACATCAAGCGGTGTAGAAGCTTTAAACAATAAATCCACAAAAGTTTCAGTAGGAACTCGATTTGCAGGAAATTATCGTTGTGTTGAAGCTGAATATTACAGATTAGGTGTGTTAACTTACACTGCTGCTGACTGGCCTGCGTCAACTACTATCGAATCGGTAAATTCAACAACATACAGAGTAGTTGAATATTTCGGTGTATTCAGTGGAAATGAATATTATTTTACAATTGACGGAAATGATGTGATTGGGTACCCTGAAAACACTCCTGATGGCACTCCACAATCGGGTAACGGTCAGCCTTTTATCACTTGTTTAACTAATCCGGCTGATATGGCTCCAGTATACTGTGGCACTTCAAATTTCGTGGTTAGAGATGATGTAGAAGGAAAAGACCGCTTGGTAATGTCTTTCGGATACAATACTACTTCAGGTGCAGTAGGACCAAGAGTTTTCTATCAAGTTTTAGAAAAAATAGTTGACTAATTAAAAAAACTATCATGAAAAAAATATTTTATAATAAATTTGGACTAGGTTTACTTTTGTCTTCTATGATGTTCATCTCTTGTGATGACTCTGGTGATGCTACAGGGTACAGCAACCTAATTGTAGCAGAAGATGTCGTGGGAACTATTACATTAGATAGTCCTTTGGCTAATTCACAAACTGTTAGAGAGGGTGACCAAAGTGTATTCACTTATACTATTACACTAAACAAACCTCAATCAATTGATATTCACGTTTCTGTGCTTCAAACAGCTGGTGATGCTGATGATAGCGACTTCGAATACGATCATGAACTTATCATTCCTGCCTATACTACTTCAGTTTCAGGAGAGATTAAAATCTTAAATGACGACGAAGATGAAGATGATGAAACTTTCACTCTTCGTGTTAGTAATGCAAACACTTCAAATGCCAGCATTACATCTCAAGAATTGTCATTCACTATCATTGATTGTTATTCTGATTTAGCTGGTACTTACAGCTACTCTACTACCAATGTATCTGCTCCAACAGGTGAATTCGAAGCCGGTCCTGTTACCGGAAATGTTACATTCACAGCTGTTGGCGGAGGCGTATACAACCTTTCTGATGCTTCTTTCGGAGGCTGGATAGGTTTATATGGTCCGGGCAACATCGCAACTGGGGTTCAATTTGTTGACCTTTGTGGTGAAATTGCTTATGCAGGTGTAGATCAGTACAACGAAGTATTCACGTTCTCAAATTTAGTAATCAACGGTGCTAACATGTCTTTCCACTGGGAAAATGATTACGGCGAATATGGAGATACTACTTTAACCAGAACAGATGGCTCTAACTGGCCAAACTTTGTTTTGCAACAACCATAACATTAATTTGTTCCAATCTAAAACCACCAGTTTTCACTGGTGGTTTTTTTATATCTTTGCGCCATGGAAAAAGAAAATCAAATCTTCGGAATCAGAGCCATTATAGAAGCCGTAAACGCCGGTAAAGAAATCGACAAAGTCTTTATTCAAACCGACGCACAAGGCGAGTTGATGCAAGAATTACTCAAAACCCTGAAGAAAAAAAGCATCAATTTCTCTTATGTTCCCGTAGAAAAACTCAACCGTTTAACAGTCAACAACCACCAAGGTGCTGTGGCTACCATTGCCCCTATTTCCTTCGTTAATTTGGAAACCTTAGTAGACAGCGTTGTAGAAAGCGGCAAAACACCTTTATTCTTAATCCTCGACCAACTCAGTGATGCCCGAAACTTCGGCGCCATCATCAGAACGGCAGAATGTACCGGCGTTGACGGTATTATAGTGCAAAAAACCGGTTCTGCTCCCGTAAACGGAGACACTGTAAAAACCTCTGCAGGCGCCGTTTTTAATGTGCCCATTTGCAAAGTCGACCACATCAAAGACGCCATTTTTTACCTGCAAGGCAGTGGCATCAAAACCGTAGCCGCCACCGAAAAAACCGAAGACAGCTTATACAGTCTAAACCTCAACGAACCCGTTGCCATCATCATGGGTAGCGAAGACCGCGGCATCAACCCATCGGTATTGAAAATTGTAGATGAGAAAGCCAAATTACCGATGTTTGGTTCTATCGGCTCTTTGAATGTTTCCGTGGCTTGTGGTGCCTTCCTTTATGAAACGGTTCGTCAAAGACAATAATCTTTTTTTAAAAAAAAGATTGGACAAAAAATCAAATTTATTTTATTCCAAAAATGAAGCTTGGTGGCTAATTGGTTTTTCTATACTATTAGCTGGAGGGTTTATGATTGAGCCGCAATTAATTTACGCTTCTATTGTTAACGGACAATTGTCTGACATGTGGTTATATTGGAGCGCCGCTATTGGATCGGCTTTTAGCGTCTCGTTTTTTGCACACTTGTGGAGAAATGTTCCTGTAAAAACCGAAAATGAATTTTTGTTTTTTCGATACTCGGGGAAAAGTGCTGCCTTATTGCATCAATTCCGAAGCCTTTATTTAGGTTTGATTATCATCCCATTCCTCATCGGTTTTAGTCTATTGGCATTCAGTAAAATTGTATGCTTTATTGTAGCTATAGAACTGAAATTGGCTATTATCCTATCAACGGCGTTAGTTTCTTTACTTACTTTTTTCAATAGTTTAAAATCTAGACTTAGAATAGATTTTGTCCTGTTTATTGTTTTTATACTATCCTTTCTAAGTATCAGCATTAGCTTATTTCAAAACACAGGAGGATTACACCATTTAGCAACGACAATCAAATCATCATTAATCCATTTCGACATTATCCCTTCAATGGGTTCGAAAAGTTTTAATGCTTTTCTTGTTTTTATGTTGGTACAATGGTGGTCGGCCTCTATTTTAGATTATCCTGACATGAACGGTCAAAAATTAATGGCAAGCAATAGTGGCAATGACCTAGCTAAAAGCATCTTCCTGCCTTCATTATTCATTGTTCTATTTAGAGTTGTATTATTCACATTACCATTTATGGCGGTTGGCTATGGTTTTACCAATAATTCTATCGACAGCGAATTGGCTTTTACTTCTTTATTTGTAAAAATATTACCCTCATGGATGCTGGTTTTGGTAGTCGTCATTTTTATGATTCCTTTTCTTTCTTTTGTGCAAAACACCCAAAACTGGGGAGGCTCATTATTAATTGAGAACTTTTACAAACACCACATTAATGCTCATGTAAGTAATAGAATGTCAAAAAAATTAGGGATAATAGCGATGATTTATATTATTATAGTAGCTGGTGTTATTGCTATATGTGCCGAGTCATTAGTAGGCATTACTAAATATCTATTTGCCATTACG
>JBIIXM010000181.1:0-3972 GCA_044338435.1 Flavobacterium sp.
ATTGGCCATTTGTCCGGATGTGGAACAAATAACAATCGTACTGTTGGGATATCGCTTTTTTAAAAACGAATAAGGTTGGTTATTTTCTAAAAAAGTTCTTTCACCAAAAGCCAGGACCAAATTTGCCTCACTTTCCTGAAATCCATCCGAGGTAAAAAGCAAGGTTGCTTCACCTTCGGGATTTAAAGTTAATTGTTGAAGTTTCATAGTATACTGATTTTGGGCTAGTTAAAATAAAGTCTTTTTTTTGTAAATAACAAAAAAAAAGCTACTAAAATTAATTAGCAGCTTTAATAATATAACTTTTAGCGTAAGATGCTACACGTTAAATCGGAAATGCATTACATCTCCATCTTTAACCACGTACTCTTTTCCTTCTACTCTCAATTTTCCGGCTTCTTTAACTTTGGCCTCCGATCCATAATTTGCAAAGTCTTCGTAAGCGATAACTTCAGCACGGATAAATCCTTTTTCAAAATCGGTGTGAATTACTCCGGCAGCTTTAGGCGCGGTATCTCCAATGTTAATGGTCCAAGCACGAACTTCTTTAACGCCGGCAGTAAAATAGGTTTGTAATTTTAATAGTTTGTAAGCGGCACGAATCAAAACAGAACTTCCCGGCTCAGTCAATCCTAAGTCTTCCAAAAACATCTGACGCTCTTCATAAGTCTCTAACTCGGTGATATCGGCTTCAGTACCAACAGCTAATACAATTACTTCAGCATTTTCATCTTTTACCAATTCACGTACTTGATCAACGTAAGCATTACCGGTAGCAGCAGCCTCTTCATTTACATTGCAAACATACAATACCGGTTTGGTGGTAATCAATTGAAAATCCTCCATTAATGCTTCTTCGTCGTGGTTTTGAGGTATAACAGTTCTGGCCGATTTGGCTTGTAAAAGTGCTTCGCGAATTCGGTCCAATAAGGCTTTTTCTGTTTGCGCTTCTTTGTTACCGGTTTTGGCGGCACGGTTGACTTTCTCCAAGCGTTTTTCTACCGTTTCTAAGTCTTTTAATTGTAACTCTATGTCAATGGTTTCTTTATCGCGAATCGGATTTACATTACCGTCAACGTGAACAATGTTATCGTTATCAAAACAACGCAATACGTGGATGATGGCATTACACTCTCTGATGTTGGCCAAGAATTGATTTCCTAAACCTTCGCCTTTACTGGCGCCTTTAACCAATCCGGCAATGTCAACAATGTCGACGGTAGCCATTTGTACGCGTTCCGGTTTTACCAATTCTTCTAATTTATTGATACGAGGATCAGGAACATTTACCACTCCAATGTTGGGTTCGATGGTACAAAACGGAAAGTTGGCACTTTGCGCTTTTGCATTAGACAAACAATTAAATAAAGTTGATTTTCCCACATTAGGTAATCCTACAATTCCTGCTTTCATTGTAATTTAAATTGGTTTTTAAAAGAGCGCAAATATAGCGGAATAAAACCAAAGTACAAACTGCCTTAAGGGGTTCGTTCTTGTAAGTCGTTGATGATGGCTTGCTCTTCTTCAGTAGTACTCAAACCGGAAATATCCCAATAAGGGGAAAGAATGGTGTTTTTCTTGTTGTATAGTGTTTTGTCTTTAAAGACTTCGCTCTCTTTATAACTGTAATTTTGATTGCTGAAATTGGTAGTAACCAAATAATTTCTGACTTCAATATCAGAAGTTTTATTTTTTTCAACTCGCTCAAAACCAATTTCTTCCTTTGAAGTAACTAAATAATAATTTTCACCCTCTAAACGGTAAATCGCTTTAAAAGTCGACTTGTAAATGTTTTTAGAGCCAACCGCTTTTTTCTCTTTTACATTAGACAAAGTAGAAGGCGATACTGTAGTATTGATTTCAATGATTATTTTCTTTTTCCAATCGTAAATAATCTTAAAATCATCTCTTAAAGCGGTTGTATTATCAAGTGGCGTTACAATCATAATGTTGTAATCTTGATTGGATGAATACGACTTGATTACATAATCATATTTTTTTTTGCCGCCAGATTCCGTAATCGGATTTATGTATTTAAAGTTGTAGTAATTTTCCATGATGTCGTTCAGATTGTATCCCAAAACATCACTGTTAATTTGATCATAAACCAAGCCGAAAGCCCTATTTTGTTCAACTAAAATATTGCTTTTGAAGTTCTTCTCTTTTCCAAACAATTGAAAATTCATCAATCCGTCGTTGTAATAGGTGTAATTCCCATCCATTTTAAAAAACTCTCTCGTATAGACTTTCAAGCGCGCCGGAACGGTTAACTTTTTTATAGAATTATCCACCAAATTCTTCAATATCTTTTGCGGATGTTGTTTGGTCACAATAATTTCATCCAAATCATTTACTGTACTTTTTAAGTAAATAACATTGTCTGTTTTGAGCAAGGCTGATGACCGTACAGTCACTTTAGCATAGGAAGAATGGGTAACCTGAATGTTAGACGAACCATTTAGAACGAAAGTCACTTTACCTTCGCTGTTGCTCAACAAGGATTGCTTAGTTTTTAAAACGAAAACGGTAGCGTCTTCAACCGGTAAATTGGTATCGGCGTCTTTGAGTATTATTGCTATCTCGACGTTTTGTGCCGAAACTGTCCAACCAAAAATCAGCAATAAAAGCAGGTAGTAATGTTTCATACTCAGATTGGGTTTGAGCAAATTTAATCAAAATTATTATATTTTATAAAAACCTTTATTTGTTAGTTAATTTGTTAAAATAGTTTTATTAAAAATGTTAAAAGAGCAACTTAAAAACTGTAAATTGCAGCTATTAACCTCTAACCAAACTCTTATGAAAAAAATTACCCTTTTATTGTTCTCACTACAATTTGGGTATTTGGCGGCGCAAGAAAAACCCAGTGCGACCTCAAACGACTCAACCAAAGTGAATCAACTTCAGGAAATTAAAATTGTAGGTTCACGAAATTCCAAAAGAACAGTAGTGAATTCGGCGGTTCCCATTGATATCATCGATGTTAAAAGTGTAACTACGCAAAGTGGTAAGTTGGAAATCAATGAATTGCTACAATATGCGGCACCTTCGTTTAATGCCAACAAACAATCAGGTTCTGATGGCGCTGACCACGTGGATCCTGCTACGCTGCGTGGAATGGGACCGGATCAAACGTTGGTGTTAATCAATGGCAAAAGAAGACACCAATCGTCTTTGATTAACTTGTTCGGAACTCGTGGTCGCGGTAATACCGGAACCGATTTGAACGCTATACCAGCCAGTGCCATCAAAAGAATCGAAATCTTGCGCGATGGTGCAGCAGCACAGTATGGTTCTGATGCGATAGCCGGTGTTATCAATATTGTTTTGAATGACAACGTGGACGAATTGACCGGAACCATAAGTTACGGTGCTTACAGTACCAAAGCTGACGGCAATTTCCCGGCAGGCACACCCAACACCGGAGACAACTTTTTAGACACCAATGCCGATGGCAATAAGTTAGCCGACGGCAGAAGTTTTGATGGGAATTCCATTAAAGTAACGACTAATTACGGTACTAAAATTGGTGATAACGGTGGTTTTGCGAACTTTACCGCCGAGTACATTAACAAAGACAAAACCTTGCGTCCTGGTTTTGATTTCAGAAGAGGTTTTGGAGAAGCGGCTATCGAAGGCTTTAACTTCTTTGTCAATGCCGCTATACCGGTTTCCGATAAGACGAAGTTTTATGCTTTTGGAGGTCGTAATTTCAGAAACACCGATGCTTATGCGTTTACCAGAAACAATCCGTCACCCAGAATTGTTACAGATATTTATCCCAACGGATTCACACCAAGAATCACTTCTTTGATTGTAGACAACTCCATTTCAGCCGGATTCAGAACCAAAACAGCCGGTGGTTGGAATGTTGACATTAGCAACACTTTCGGTAAAAACAGCTTCCATTATTTCATCAAAGGTACTTTGAATGCTTCATTGGAAGAAGCTTCGCCTACCGAGTTTGATGCG
>JBIIXM010000182.1:0-3969 GCA_044338435.1 Flavobacterium sp.
TGGCTGCGGGAACCTTTATTGAAAGCAATTACAATACAGATACTGCCCGAATTATGATTTACAACGCATGGTGGTTTGAAGCCATTATGTTGGTTTTTATGATCAATTTCATCGGCAACATCAAGAGATACCAATTGTACAAAAAAGAAAAATGGGCTACTTTATTGCTGCACCTGTCTTTCATTTTTATCATAGCCGGTGCTTTTATCACGCGTTACATCAGTTACGAAGGCATGATGCCCATCAGAGAAGGCGCTACTTCCAACCAGGTGTATTCAGAAAAATGCTACCTGACTGTTTTTGTAGATGGTGATTACAAAGGTAAAATGATGCGAAGAATTTTTGAAGAACAGCTGTTGCTTTCTCCGGTAACGGATAATCATTTTGCCATCAACGAAAAGTTTGCAGATATTCCATTCGAGATTGAATACCAGAATTTTATATTAGATGCCAAAGAAGTCATTAAAGATGATCCGAAAGGCGATACTTACCTAAAATTGGTAGAATCCGGCGACGGCACACGCCACGAACACATGCTGAAAGCCGGCGAAGTACAAAACATCCACAATGTTTTATTCGCCTTAGACAAACCAACACCTGGCGCTATTAATATCGATTCCAAAAACAATACTATTTCTGCACCTTTCGACGGTCAGTTCATGCGAATGGCCGATAAGTTCCAAGGTAAAGTAGTGAAAGATGTAGCCCAACCTTTAATGTACCGTTCTTTGTACAACTTGGGCGGCAGTCAGTTTGTATTGCCCGAATTGCCTAAAAAAGGAATTAAATCTTACCAATCCAGCGGCGATTTCAAAGCCAAGAAAGGCGAGGATGCTTTAGTACTTAAAGTGAAAACCGGAGGCAAAGAGGAAACCATTACTCTAATCGGATCAAAAGGCAAACAAGGTGAACCTAAAGCTTTTAAATTAGGCAATTTAGAGTTCACTTTTACTTATGGTTCTAAAGTGTATGAGTTACCTTTCAGTTTAAAACTCAATGATTTTATCGCTCAAAAATATCCGGGAACGGAAAAGAGTTTTTCCTCTTTTGAAAGTCAGGTTACCCTAATCGACGGTAATGAAAAGAATGACCATCGCATTTATATGAACCACATTTTAGACCACAAAGGTTACCGCTTCTTTCAAGCCTCATTCGATCCGGACGAAAAAGGAACGGTACTTTCGGTTAACCACGATTTTTGGGGAACTAACATCACTTACATTGGTTACTATTTGCTGTATTTCTGTATGATGGCTATTTTATTTACGAAAAACACTCGTTTTGCCGACTTAAAGAAAAAGTTAGCCAATGTGAAAAAGAAGAAATCTCAGATAGTTGGTCTTTTCTTTTTACTGTTTTCATTGCATGGTTTTGCCCAACACGGTTCGCACCAACAAGCCTTGCCAACTCAAATGCAAATCGATTCCATCATCAACAAATACAAAGTGTCTGAAAAACATGCGGCTCAGTTTGGCCGATTGATTATTCAGGACGATGGCGGTCGTATGAAGCCTATCAACACTTTTTCATCTGAATTATTGCGAAAAGTCAGCAAAAGCGATACTTACAAAGGATTGAACTCGGATCAAGCGTTTTTGTCGATGACACAATTTCCGACGGTTTGGTTTGAAACGCCTTTGATTTACCTCAAAAAAGGCAACGACAGTATTCGCAAGATTATCGGTATTGAAGCAGATGCCAAATACGCTACGTTTCGTTCGTTCTTTGATGAAAGAGGAAATTATAAATTATCACCTTATCTGGATGAAGCCTATAAATCGGCAACACCCAATCAATTCGAAAAAGATTTTATTGAAACCGATAAAAAAGTCAATTTGTTGAATTCGGCACTCAGCGGAAAAATCCTTAGAATCTTCCCGGTACCGAATGATCCGAACAACAAATGGGTTTCGTTTTTAGAAATCAATCACGCTACCGGAACGTCTTTAGATACTATCAAAAGTGCTTTGCCGGTATATTTGGATGCGCTCTTGAAAGCTTCTGACAGTAAAGATTATACTCGTGCCAATACGTATTTAGTCGGTATCGAAGATTACCAAAAACTATACGGTAAAGCGGTAAGACCGGCAGAAGACAAAATTGATTACGAGATTATATACAACAAATACGATGTCTTCAAAAACTTGTTTTGGTTGTACATGTTAACCGGTTGCTTGATGTTGACTTTAGTGATTGTGAACATATTTTTCGACAAAAAGCTACTTCGTTATGCAATCAATATTTTCCATATTTTTATTGGATTACTGTTTGTTTTTCACACCTTAGGTCTTATAGCACGCTGGTATATTTCCGGTCACGCGCCTTGGAGTGATGCCTACGAAAGTATGATATACGTAGCTTGGGCAACCATGTTTTTTACTTTAGCTTTCGATGTTAAATCTAAATTAACCGTAGCCTCAGGCACTTTTGTGGCGTCTATGATTTTGATGATTGCGCATTGGAATTGGATGGATCCTGCAATTGCCAACTTACAGCCGGTGTTAAATTCGTATTGGTTAATGATACACGTAGCAGTTATTGTGGCGAGTTATGGTCCGTTTACTTTAGCAATGGTTTTGGGTATCGTTTCCCTTATTTTAATGTTGTTTGTCAACGACAAAAACAAAGCGAAAATGGACCTCAACATTAAAGAAATCACTTATATCAATGAAATGGCGCTGACGATCGGTTTGGTGATGTTAACCATCGGAAACTTTTTAGGCGGTCAGTGGGCTAATGAAAGTTGGGGAAGATATTGGGGTTGGGATCCTAAAGAAACTTGGGCTTTAATCAGCATTATGATTTATGCTTTTGTAATTCACGCTCGTTTTGTTCCGGCTTTGCGTGGGAAATGGGTTTACAATGTAATGGCCGTTTTTGCCTTCTATTCAATACTTATGACGTATTTTGGGGTAAATTTTTACCTTACAGGATTACACTCTTATGCCAGTGGTGATAAAGTAGTTACGCCTTCGTTTGTGTATTATTCGGTAGCTATTATTTCAGTATTAGCAGTGTTGTCTTATTTCAAGCACAAGAAGTATTTGAGCAAATAAATAGATTAAATGAGTTACCTCATACATTCTGTATTCATTTTATTTCAATAGATTCTATTCTTTCTATGGCATTCAATTAAGTTGAAGACGTCATATTTATAATATTTTAAAAAGCCCAACAAGATATAGCGTTGGGCTTTTTAATTAATAAAACTTTAGGAATTGTATAACATCAAACTGCGCTTTAATGATTAATTTTATGAAAATTTAAACGGATGAAAAACTATTTATTTTTAGCCTGCAGCGTTATGTTGCTGGTGAGTTGTCAAAACAATGCGCAAACGAAAACCGTTGCCGTTAATACTAACACTACTACTATGAATACAGTAACTAAACAGGAATCCATACATCAATTTAAAGTAATTGATTTGTACGGTAAAGAATTTGATTTTTCGTCTTTAAAAGGAAAGAAAATCTTAATTGTAAATACTGCTTCTGAATGTGGACTGACGCCTCAGTACAAAGATTTGGAAGCCATTTACAGCAAATACAAGGATAAAAATTTTGTGATTGTAGGTTTCCCGGCCAATAATTTCGGTGGACAAGAACCGGGCAGCAATCAGGAAATTGCCAAGTTTTGCCAAATGAACTATGGCGTGTCTTTTCCAATGATGGGTAAAATATCTGTAAAAGGAAATGATATACATCCATTGTACCAATTTTTGACACAGAAGGGTAAAAACGGTTTACAAGACAGTGAAGTAGAGTGGAACTTCCAGAAATACTTGTTGGATGAAAACGGATATTTGGTTAAAGTCCTTTCGCCTAGAGTACTGCCAACAGATGATGCAATTGTATCATGGATTAACGGAAAATAAACCCGATTACTCTTTTAAAACAAACAAACCCGGTGGAGAAATTCATCGGGTTTTTATTTGAAAAACATCGACCAACTTCACGTGTCACGTGGTTT
>JBIIXM010000183.1:0-3956 GCA_044338435.1 Flavobacterium sp.
TTGGTTCAAAAACAAAGACAAAGAACCTCAGCAAAAACCCGTTCCGCCACCTAGTTTTAAAGATTTCCTCAGCAGTCATTACGACCGCAACTTTTACCTGAACAACCTCAAATTAAAACCGGAAGAAATAGATTTGTTCATTGCCTATTGTGAAGCCGATACCCGAGCAACTGTTTTAGCAGAACGCCAAGACGTACTGGAAATGGCTGATTTTTTGTTTGAAAAAAACGAAGCCTTCAAGAAACTCGAGCGTTGATTGTAAAGCCAATACCCTAGCCCGGATAGTAGCGGCATCCTTTTTTGTTTTGTGCTTCGACAAGCTCAACATGACAAAACAAAAAAGATAGAGCGGATAGCCGGATAAGCTTCAAAAAATTATAACAATTGTTGATTGAGATTTTAACTTAGATTGTGTAGCTTTGCAAACGTTTTCGTAAACCAAATTTTAAACTATGCGACCAGATTTATTTCAAGCTCCGGATTATTATTTATTGGATGATTTATTAACGGAAGAACACAAATTAGTGCGTGATTCTGCGCGTGCTTGGGTGAAGCGTGAAGTTTCTCCTATCATTGAAGACTATGCACAACGTGCGGAATTCCCAAAACAAATCATCAAAGGCTTGGGGGAAATAGGTGGATTTGGCCCGTATATTCCTGAGGAGTATGGCGGTGCAGGATTAGACCAAATTTCGTATGGTTTGATCATGCAGGAAATTGAAAGAGGTGACTCGGGCGTGCGCTCTACCTCATCTGTACAATCATCTTTAGTGATGTATCCAATTTGGAAATTCGGAACCGAAGAGCAACGCATGAAATACTTGCCCAAATTAGCGACAGGTGAATTCATGGGCTGTTTCGGATTGACAGAACCTGATCATGGTTCTAATCCAAGCGGTATGGTAACCAACTTTAAAGATATGGGCGACCATTATTTGTTGAACGGTGCCAAAATGTGGATTTCAAATGCACCGTTTGCTGACATCGCAGTGGTTTGGGCCAAAAATGAAGAAGGCAGAATTCACGGTTTAATTGTAGAGCGCGGTATGGAAGGATTTACCACGCCGGAAACACACAACAAATGGTCGTTGCGTGCCTCGGCTACGGGCGAATTGATTTTTGACAACGTAAAAGTGCCTAAAGAAAACTTATTACCTGGTAAATCAGGTCTTGGGGCGCCAATGATGTGTTTGGATTCGGCTCGTTACGGTATTGCTTGGGGTGCTATTGGTGCTGCTATGGATTGTTACGACACGGCTTTGCGTTATGCCAAAGAAAGAATACAGTTTGACAAACCTATTGCTGCTACCCAATTACAGCAAAAAAAATTAGCTGAAATGATTACCGAAATCACCAAAGCACAATTGTTGACTTGGCGTTTGGGCGTTTTAAGAAACGAAGGTAAAGCGACCACAGCTCAAATTTCGATGGCGAAAAGAAACAACGTGGATATGGCGATTAATATTGCCCGCGAAGCCCGTCAAATTTTGGGTGGAATGGGAATCACCGGAGAATACTCTATCATGCGCCACAGCATGAACTTAGAAAGTGTAATTACTTACGAAGGTACACACGACATTCACTTGCTGATTACCGGCGCCGATATTACCGGTATGCCTGCGTTTAAATAAAATATTAAACAATCAATAAAATTGATACAAAATGCTTCTCCATTACGGGAAGCATTTTTATTTTTGTTTCGATAAATCCATATTGATTTACGGAACGTAAATACTAAAAAAAAGCTATGACTATCACTACTATTAATCAAACTATCCAACCACAAAAAGATATATTGTTGCAACATCCGCTGTATGAAAAAGTAAAAACGATGGACGATTTGCGTCAGTTTTTAGAATGTCATGTGTATGCGGTTTGGGACTTTATGTCGCTACTGAAAGCCCTGCAAAACAAACTAACTTGCACTACAACACCTTGGTTTGCCTCGGAAAATCCGGAAACCCGTTATTTGATCAACGAAATTGTATTGGCGGAAGAAAGCGATTTGACTTTAGACGGAAAACGTTTGAGTCATTTTGAAATGTATGTGGAAGCGATGCAAAGTTGCGGTGCTTCAACTACCGAATTGGAAGCCTTTTTGAAGAATGTAGTCGACACTAAAAACGTATTCATCGCCATTAAACAAAGTGATTTACATGAGAATGTTAAGGCGTTTCTCGATTTTACCTTCCGAGTAATTGAAGAAGGCAAAGTACATAAAATTGCCGCTGCATTTACTTTTGGTCGCGAAGATTTGATTCCGAATATGTTTACCGAAATCCTGAAAAACTTCCAGCAAAATTTCCCGGATGTGGATTTGAACAAATTGATTTACTACTTCGAAAGACACATCGAATTGGATGCTGACGAGCACGGCCCAATGGCGATGCAAATGATAAACGAACTTTGCCAAGATGACAGTCAGAAATGGAAAGAAGTTGAAGAAGTATCGGTTTTAGCGTTGGAAAAACGAATCGGACTTTGGAATGCTATTGAAGAAAAAATCGAAGCTCGTTTAGAGCTTGCTTAAAAATAAAAGTCAAACCAAAAATTCAATTATGAAATCCATTTTTAAAATGCTTGCGATTTTTGGTTTGGCTTTCGGTTTGAACAGTTGTTCCGAAGACCAACAAAACTCACCTCCGCCAACGCCAAGATTGTTTAAGTATTTGGCCCTAGGAGATAGTTATACTTATGGGCAAAGTGTTTGTGAAGCATGTCGCTTTCCGGAACAATTATTAGACAGTCTTGGGCAATACTTAACCACTGCCGATAATTTCGAAATTAAACTCATTGCGCAAACCGGCTGGACCACCACCAATTTAAAAACCGCTATTGCCGCACAAAACCTGACTAACGATTACAATTTAGTCACCTTACTCATAGGAGTCAATAACCAATACCAAGGCAAACCTTTCAGCCTGTACGAACAGGAATTTCCGGAGTTGGTAGACATTGCTATTGCCAAAGCCGGAGGAAATAAAAATAGGGTAATCGTAGTTTCCATTCCCGATTATGCTTATACGCCTTTCGGACAAGGTTCCGTTTCAATCTCAGAAGGTGTTTACCAATACAATGCCTTTGCGAAAGCCTATTGCGAAAGCAACGGCATTTCTTATGTTTATATCACAGACATTACGCGACTTGGCCTATTACAACCCGAATTGGTGGCGACCGATGGTTTGCATCCTTCAACGCAGGCTTATGCGCAATTTGTGGAGCGCATTTTGCCCTTGGCGAAAGAAAAATTGGGATTGTAATTCAATTATTTGGTTATTAATTCTTTAGCCTTACTTTTTTCAAAAAAAACGCAGACTTTTATTTTAACCTACATTTTAAAGGTGTTTGCCTCATATTTTTCGCCTTCATTATTTAGCTACTTACATTTGGTTAGAGAATACTAAACAAATCAAGATGCTAATTCAAAAACTTACTTTTATCTTACTGTTGCTCACGGCCGGATTGGCCAAAGCGCAAACGGGTGTTACAATCACTTACTACACCGGAACGACGCAGAATTTTTCCGTAGAAAGCAATGGAAAATTATACTTTGAAAATGAAGCGTTGTATTTAAAATCAAACAGTACAACCGAAGCAACTGTTATTCCGATTTCCATCATTCAAAAAATCACTTTCTCCAATACATTGAATGTTGCCTCCTTCGGAGACAATAAAAACAACTTGACTTTATATCCAAATCCGGCCTCAGACTTTATAAAAATCAACGGAAACGGGAACGATGTTATAGCAGTTAAAATATATGCGCTTACCGGTCAATTAGTACAAGAAGGAAAATATCTTCCGGATCAGGAAATAGCTATTTCAGCCTTGTCAAAAGGAATTTATTTAGTTCAAGCAAATGGTATAACTTTTAAATTCGTAAAAAAATGAGCCGATTATATAGCACAACCGTTCTTTTGTTACTGAGCTTAACCGCTTTGGGACAGCAGAAAATG
>JBIIXM010000184.1:0-3954 GCA_044338435.1 Flavobacterium sp.
CAAAACCTCATTACAACCGTTTTTCTTTGAGTTGATTGTTTTGAAATAAATATCCTCATTCAAAGAATATCCTGAACCAAAATAGATATAGTTAATATTTTGATGAAATGATTTTAAAAATTCGTATTTGAAATTTACATCATCTTGTTGTGGTGATTTTACAAAGAAAATTTTTTGTGTTGGAATATTGTGTTCAGAAAATTTGTCCCAAAAACTATCATTATCGACTTCTTTATTAATTTGATAAACAGCAGTTTTGACAATCTTACACGAAAAAAAACTGGTTGTTACAAAAACAACCAGAATTAATAAAATTGATACTTTTTTAAATCTCATTAAATGTTTTTTGTTTTTTAAGGATAAATCAACTGATAATCATTTAGGAAACAACAACATCTATTTTGTTCCGGAATATTTCTTAGATATACAAAAAAAATACATTAACACTCTTGAAAAAGAAATAGAAAATCTTAGGAAGAAAATAGAAAAGGATATTTAATAATTATAGCCATATGTGTTTTTAAGACATACAGCTATAATTATTAAAAATGAATAGAATTACACCGCAAAAAACGCTTCCAATTCTTTCAAGGTTTCCGGCGAGGTTTGAATGTCTTTCACCACTTCACCCAAATGCAAGGCTACAATTCGGTTGCAAACCTCAACGGTGTGGACTAAATCGTGACTCGAAACCAAAACGGTTCTGTTAGGATCATCGGCTAATTCTTTGATGATTTTTTTCAAACGATTAACGGTCGTCGGATCTAAATTAGCAAAAGGCTCATCTAGAATTACTACTTCCGGATCACCAATTAAAGCCGCGATAATACCGACTTTTTTCATATTTCCTTTAGACAAATCTCGAAGGTATTTTTTACTGTTCAGGATTTCACCGTTAAAGAACTCTTCGTGTTTGGCCAACAACGCATCCACATCGGCTTTGTTTTGACCGCGCAAATCTCCTATGAAATAAAAATATTCTTCAGCGGTTAAATAGCCAATCAAAAAACTTTCGTCTATAAAGGCGGCCGTGAAAGGTTTCCAGGCTTCGCTGGTATTTACTTGAACACCGTTCGTCACAATATGACCGGAACTAGGCTGAATTAAATCGAGTAACAAACTGAAAAAAGTCGTTTTCCCGGCTCCGTTGTTGCCCACTAAACCAAAGCTTTGTCCTTTGGGAATTTCTAGATGTTCAATGTTTAACACGCGAACACCGTTAGTATATGTTTTTGAAAGATTAGTAACTTGTATCATGTTTCTTTTTTTTAGTTGTGATGAATTAATTTTTTTGTTTGTAAGCCGCGATGGTAGCGTACTTTTCAGATTTGTAAATCTTTTCAATTTTATCGAATACGTAATTGCGGAAGGCAAAACCTAAAACTCCGGCCGCAGCCACTAGAATCAAACCTGCATTAGGCGAAATCAAATAGTATCCAACAGTATACAATCCCATAGGCACCAACATTTTAGGCAAGGAAATTAACATGGTTTTCATGTTAAACGCTTGCTTATCGCCAAAAGCTTGTTTGGAAGTCGTTAAATCGATAGGTGTTTTTACAAAAGCGCCGCCCAACATCACCAAATGCGAGTTCACTCCAATATTAAAAATGGCGCCGGCTACAATAATCAAATAAGTGTGCAATCCGAAATACAAATAGAATGAGGCTATCAAGGTAGAAATAACCGTTCCAATGACCATCAACCACCATTTAGAACTGATATACTCGCGGTATTGAATGTTTTGACTCATCATGAGTTGGTAGTAAGCACTGTCCCAACTCGGCACAAACTGTCCGAAAGTGAATAAAAATCCGCCCGAAACAAAAATCCCGGCAAAAACCTTCATCCATGGATTGTCGTAGGCTTCTATCGATTGGGTAAAAAACAACAAGCCATAAAAAATAAAGATGAAACTCATGATTAAAGTGGTTCTCGAACGTTTGTTGCGTTTGAGCAATCGAATGTCATTTTTAAGGAATGTTCCCAAAGTCCCAAATTGATCCAACCAAGTGAAATTTTCGGTTTGGGCAACCTCGCTTTTCTTGGCCAAGCCATCATCTAAATTGAGACGGTTTTTGAAATAGTTGTATGCGCTGTAATAAGTACCTACAACTAAAAATACAGCAATCAAAAACCAATAATTGGTGTCATACATGTTTTGGAAAAACACCTTACTGTATGCTGTAATATCGAAAACATTGTAATACTGAGAAGCGCCCAAAGCCGCTAAAAGTGCCAATGCAATGTAAAAAACGGTGTTTTTACTGTTGACTAAAATGTTCAGAAAATTATTGGTGTAAATCAATGCCATCATGGCCAAATGCCACAAAATGGCTTGGTAACCGTAACCTTTGAACAACAATACTATCGTAAAAGGCACAAAGAAAAAAGCATGAAGTATGTTGAAAAAAGAGATGGTGGTTTTACCTAAAGTATAATGTACAATGGTACTTCGGTTGATGGGCAAAATCAACAGCGGCTTGATGTTGGTTACCGGCATTTTCTGAAGAAAATAGCGAATTACCAAATCGAATAGCACATAATAAATCATGAATTTGTTAATGGCTGCAAGCGGTTCCAGTCCTTCATCTTCTAAAATAAAAAAGACGGCGGTTCCGAGGATAGCAAAGCAAGCCATAAAATACAATGCTCCTAATCCCATGATAATTTTTAGGGCGAGATTAGTTCCAAAAGAAGCCGAGCGGGTAAAAGATTTCCACTCCAGCCTGATAAAATGTTTGAACATGTTGTTTGGTTTTTGGTTTTGTGAGTTAGTTTCTAAAGATAGCAAAAAGTTACAACTTATTTTACAAAATTGTACTCTGGATAAGTCTCTTTGAGGAAAGTTTCGGCCTTTGAAGGAATTAGAACCAAGACGATATATTCGCCTAAAGCCATAAGAATTATAAAAAAGCTAAACAACAGCAAAGCCCAATCGCTGTAGTTTTCGCCATTGACATTTAAGGCGATTTGTATTGGCAAATTCATCAATCCTGTGATAGAACCATAACCGAAGATAATTTCTTTGAGCAACCATCTCTTTCCGGTTTTTTGGTGATTCTTTTTGTTTTTTCTGGACAGCCAAAAAATCCCGACAAAAAAGGAAACGACCAAAACCACAAAAGCCATTTGGACTATTACAACATCTTGTTGGAACAACTTTAAGGCATAAAAAATGATACCGATAGTCGCTAAGGTTCCTATAATTTTGGGCCAACGAAAAAAGTTTTTGAGTTCATTCCAAACCAATTTATGGTACTTTTTTTGCAGCGCTGCTTGGCGTTTTTCCACAACTTCCATAAACCCAAAAACACCAAATTTTTTGAATTCCACTTGCAAGGCTTCCTCAAAAGAAAGCTTCGGATTTTGTTCCCATTGGGCTTCGATGGCATTGGCTAAGTGATCGACCAACTCGGTTTGCAAATCGTAGTATTCCACATAATGTTGGCGCGTAAAAGCATAAAGCTTTTCGATTTGTTCGGCGTTTAGTTTTTTAGGATGCATAAATCAAATTAGCTTTTTACTATGTTGCTTTACAGCAATCCAATAGGCGTAATAATAAACCAGTGATAAAGTGATGAAGAAAGAAAAAACGGCAATAGCATAAATAGCATCTGCTTTTCGAACCAAATGGATCACTAAAAACAAATAAATCATAAAAATCATGTTGAAGCTTCCTACCAACGAAAAAGTACACAACCTTCTTTTGGAAGTAAATAAAGTATACAATTCTATCAAGGATAACGGTGCCGGGATTACAATCGGTAAAATGTCGAAATAGGATAAAAACCAATCCTTTCCATAAACAGAAACTCCATAGTAAAAGGCCAATGAGGCTATTGCATAAAGCAAAACGAATGGCAAAGAAAAAACGGTTTTGGCCACTTGTTGTAGCCCGTTTTTAGAATACTGTTGGGTTAACAATTGGTTGGTCTTTTGGATAAACTCTTT
>JBIIXM010000185.1:0-3944 GCA_044338435.1 Flavobacterium sp.
ATCTCGGTCATATTTAAAATTAATATTGTGTTTGAAAACAATAATCCTTAATTTGCAACAAATTAACGGACTACAATGACAGAGATCACACGCCTTTTTGATTTTGCCTACTATCAGCTGAAAAAAAACAACCTTCCTAATTGCCTCGTTACCAAATATAACGGTCAATGGGTTGCCACCTCTACACAAGAATATGTAGATAAAGCCAATGCTATTTCCAGAGCGTTGCTTCGATTGAATCTTCAAAAAAATGATAAAATAGCACTTATTTCTTCGAACAACCGAACAGAATGGAACATTATGGATGTTGGTGTTTTGCAAGTTGGCGCACAAACGGTGCCGATTTATCCAACCATTGCGGCTGAAGATTATGCCTACATCTTAAACCATTCGGAATCCAAGTACTGCTTTGTTTCCGATGAACTGGTTTACCAAAAATTGATGGCCGTAAGGTCTGAATTACCGCTTTTAGAAGAGGTGTATTCTTTTGACAACATTGAAGGCTGTAAAAGTTGGCTCGAACTCCTAGAATTGGGTCAAGACCAAAGCAATCAAGATGTGGTGGAAGACCGAAAAAACAACGTCAAACCGGAAGAATTGGCGACCATCATTTACACTTCGGGAACTACCGGAAAACCCAAAGGTGTAATGTTGTCACACCACAACATTGTTTCTAATGTTTTGGATAGTTCGCCACGAATTCCGTTTGAAGAAAGTACCAGTGTTGCCTTAAGTTTCCTTCCCATTTGTCATATTTTCGAACGTGTTATTTTATACATCTACCAATACTATTCGGTGTCTATTTACTTTGCCGAATCAATTGAAAAGTTGTCCGATAATATTAAAGAAGTTAAACCGACTGTTTTCTCAGTAGTACCAAGACTATTGGAAAAAGTATACGATAAAATCATCGCCAAAGGAGAAGAATTAACCGGAATTAAAAGGAAGTTATTCTTTTGGGCGATCGACTTAGGATTGCGTTACGAACCTTACGGTGCTAATGGTTGGTGGTATGAATTCCAATTAAAAATAGCCCGTAAACTGATATTCAGCAAATGGAAAGAAGGTTTAGGTGGTAACTTAAACGTAATGGTTTCAGGAAGTGCGGCATTGCAACATCGTTTGATTCGCGTATTCGCCGCCGCCGGAATGCCGGTTATGGAAGGCTACGGTTTGACCGAAACTTCTCCCGTAATTACGGTTAACGACCAAAGAAACGGTGGTTTCCGAGTAGGTAGTGTAGGACGTGTAATCAATAATGTAGAAGTCAAAATTGCCGAAGACGGCGAAATACTTTGCAAAGGTCCGAATGTAATGATGGGCTATTACAAAGACCAACAACTCACTGATGAAGTTATCAAAAACGGCTATTTCCATACCGGAGATATTGGTGAAGTGGATAAAGACGGTTTCTTAAAAATAACCGACCGCAAGAAAGAAATGTTCAAAACTTCGGGCGGAAAGTACATTGCGCCTCAGTTGATTGAAAACGCCATGAAACAATCTTTATTCATAGAACAAATCATGGTAATTGGGGATGGCGAAAAAATGCCGGCGGCTTTTATACAACCAAGTTTTGATTTTATACAAGAATGGGCCAAACGCAAAAATCTGAACGTTGGCACTACTCCGGCCGAAATAGCTGCCAACTCTGAAGTTATTGATCGCGTAGCCAAAGAAGTAGAGAAAATCAACGAACGCTTTGGGAACTGGGAAAAAATCAAACGCTTCGAGTTAACACCCGATGTTTGGTCTATCGATGGCGGTCACCTTACGCCTACGCTCAAGTTAAAGCGTAAAATTGTTATGGAAAAATACAAAGACTTGTACCAAAAAATATACGGTTAATCTAATGCTACGCATCATGAAAATAAAACTATTGCTTTATTCATTACTGACTTTTTTTTTATTTTCCGGGTGTAAGGAAAACAAACCAGATACCGTAAAAGAAAATTACCTCGACTACTCGCAAAGAGATGATCAGTTTACCGGTGGCATCAAAATGATTCCGATTAAAACACCTGCTGGTGAGTTTAAAGTTTGGACCAAAAGAGTGGGTAACAATCCGAAAATCAAAGTGCTTTTGCTTCATGGCGGACCGGGCGGAACTCATGAGTTTTTTGAGAGTTTTGACGGTTATTTTCCGCAAGAAAGCATAGAGTACATTTATTATGACCAGCTAGGTTCTTACTACAGTGACCAACCCAACGACAATCGATTATGGACCATTGACCGTTTTGTGGAAGAGGTTGAGCAAGTGCGCAAAGCCTTGAAATTAGACAACTCCAACTTCTACCTATTAGGCCAATCTTGGGGCGGGATTTTGGCCATGGAATACGCTTTGAAATACCAAAAAAACCTCAAAGGACTAATTATTTCAAATATGATGGCGAGTGCTCCGGCCTATAATAAATATGCTGAGGAAGTTTTAGGTCCGCAACTCGACCCTAAAGTTTTTGACCAAATCAAAACGTTCGAAAAAAATAAAGATTACACCAATCCGAAATACATGGAATTGCTGTTAAACCACTACTATACTGAACACATCCTTCGTTTTCCTGTAGTAGAATGGCCGGAATCCATCAACAGGGCTTTTAAACACTTAAATCCTAATGTTTACGTCTACATGCAAGGACCGAGTGAATTTGGTATCACCGGAGATGCTACTTTAAAAAATTGGGACATCACTTCTAAATTAAAAACTTTAACGGTTCCTACCCTATCCATTGGTGCTAAATACGACACCATGAATCCCAAACACATGGAATGGATAGCCAATGAAGTGCAAAACGGACGATTTTTGTTTTGTCCCAACGGCAGCCATTGTTCTCAATACGACGACCAAAAGCATTACTTCCCAGGCGTTATTCAGTTTTTAAAAGACGTGGATAACGGCACTTTCAATACCAAAAAATAAGGTTGTTTTACGAGATAGGTTATTAACAACCTATTGCTGTATTCGGTTGATAATTAAATAGTTGTTGACTTATTATCTTTTCAATTAAATTTTAATTTTAAGGTATTAACCAATAAAACTATTAATTATGAATGTAAAAAACTTTATTATCGGAGGTATCGTTGGCGGTATCGTTAATTTTCTTCTGGGTTGGATAATTTACGGAATGTTGTTAAAAGACTTTTTTCCAATTCCAGAAGGCTCTAGCGAAAATTTAGCTTTCATCGGATATGGCAGCTTGGCGTTTGGTTTTTTGTTATCTTTTGTATTAGCTCAGGGAGAAACCGTAACCAAATGTGTTCCAGGTATAAAATTAGCTGCTTTTATAGGCCTATTTACTGCGCTTTATTTTAATTTTTTTCAAAATATGTATACCGATACAATTGATGTAAAGCAACTGTTAATAGATACACTTGCATCAGTTATTATTGCCGCTTTTATGGGCGCTTGTATAGCTGTAACCAATGGCAAGCTGAAATAAACATAAATAACTTTATAATTGAAACGCTCGGGGAAACTTGGGCGTTTTTTTATGTGAATTATGTAAATTAAATGTAATATTATACTATTTCTTTAGGATTATAAGTACAATATTTGGGGGTTACCTTTTATACAATATTCCAATCTTAAAATCTTCATACAATGAATCTAAAACGAATTTTTGGTGCCATACTTACTATATTGGGAATAGTCAGTCTTATTTATGCCGCGCAAGTTTTTCTAACAGCTACCGAAAACACCAGAGATATCAGAACATTGGTAATTTATGGCATATTGGGACTCCTTTTCTTTGTGTCAGGAATAAGTTTAGTAAAAACAACAAAAGATGAGTCCTAAAAAGGGAACAGTTGTACTGATAACAAGCTGTGATTTGACTTTTAATCATTAATCCCATTATTAAGTGGTAATCATTTTAAAGTGACTACCTTTATCAGATACGTTTTCATATTCAAATAATGTTTATGAAGTATCTATTTAACCAATTTTA
>JBIIXM010000186.1:0-3935 GCA_044338435.1 Flavobacterium sp.
CCTCAAAGCACAAATTACCTATCAATTACATGGCAACACTGTAGAAATGAAAGCCACTTTGGAAACCAAAAAAATCATGTTGGAGAAAAAAGATTTTGCGCTGTGGAACGAAACGGTTAAAAAATTAAAATCGGCTTACGGGGAAACCATCATCTTACAAGAAAAATAAACTACGAAAAAAACAAACCATGAACTATACCAATCTTTCAAAGCTTACAGTCATAGTAGCCCTATTGCTTACTGTGTCAGTCAACGCACAAGATTTCACCTTCCAAAACTACCATTGGGAAGATAAAAACACCGTAATTGATGTTCCTGCGCAGTATAAAGACGAAAAAGAAGTAGTCTTATCGCGCGTGGTCAAAATCGAATTGGCCACCAAAGGCAAAGGCGCAGCACAATACTACATGGTTCACGAAAGAACCTATATCAACTCCAATGATGCCGTTGAACGCAACAACAAAGTGTACATTCCGTTTAAAATGAACGAAAGCGTAATCGAAACCAAAGTACGCGTCATCCAACAAAACGGTAAGGTAACCTTGTTTGACAAAAAAGACATCAAAGAAGAAGTAGATGAAGAAAAACAACTCAAATACAACTACTTCGCCATTACCGGCTTAGAGAAAGGCAGTGTAATCGAAAAGATATTCATGCTGGAAGAATTCCCTGAATTAGACGGAAAAACCATGCGCATGCAATCGAGCGTACCTATTGTAAGCAACGAATTTCAATTGATTTATCCGCGCCATTTGAAATTCAAAACCAAATCGTCTAACGGCTTACCAGAAGCTGTTGAAGAAACCGCTGCCGATACTTTGAAAAAAACACTTACGGTTTCCGATAAAAATATAGCGGCTTTAGAAGACGATGAAAAGTACTCCAACCGCGATGTATACTTGAAATTGTTCCGCTACAAATTGGATGAAAACTTTTACACCGGTGCCAAAAACATCAACAGTTACGCCAAATTTACTTCTAACTTTTACGATCGCATCAATCCGACACTCGACAAAAAAGACTTGAAAACGATAACCGATTTTTGCAGTCAGATTCAGAAAACAAACGACATACAAGCACAAATTTGGAATATCGAAAACAAAATCAAAAAAACCATCTCTTTCAATTTGTACGCCGAAAGTGCCGAAAGTATCGCCGCCATTTTAAAAAACAAACAAGCCAACAAAATCGACCTACTCAAGTTGTATTCGGCTGTGTTCCGCGAATTTAAAATTGAAAATAAATTGGTACTCACCTCTAACCGATTCGAAATCCCGTTTGAAAAAGATTTTGAAAGCTACGAGAATCTCGACGAAGCCTTGTTTTACTTCCCGGCCATCAAAAAGTACCTGACACCCAGCGAAATCGAATACCGCATTCCGTTGTTCCCCGACAATTTAGGGAACAATAACGGTTTATTCATCAGTGAAAAAATCTTCGGTGGTGTAAGTATGGGTGTAAGCGAAATCAATTTTATCGAATTGCCGGGTGTGGAAATCACTACTGATCACATGGTCATAACAGCCGATTTCACGGAAGATATAGAAAATCCTAAAATCACAACCTCTATCGATTTTGGTGGTTATACTGCGATGAGTTTTCAGCCAATCAAAGACTTTACGTCGGCAGAACAATACCAAACCATTTTAAAAAGCATAGCCGAAAATTATACCAATAACACCGAATATTCTTCGCTAAAAACAGAAAATGACGGCGTGGAAAACATCGGTAAAAAACCGTTTGTAATGAAGCTGACGTTTGATGGCAAAGATTTACTCCAAAATGCCGGAGGGAATTATTTGTTTTCTGTCGGCAAACTCATAGGTTCCCAAATGGAATTGTACCAAGAAAACAAAAGAACGTTACCGGTAGAAATAGACCATCCGCACGCCTACCAAAGAACCTTAAAAATCATCTTGCCTAAAGGTGTAACGGCTAAAAATTTAGAGAAGTTCAATATGAATTTCAAAACCGACCTTAACAATAAAACCGAAGCCGGATTTGTGAGCAGCTACACTGAAAAAGACGGAGTGATTACAGTAACCAATACCGAATTCTACAATGTGGTGAACTATCCTTTAGAGAAATTCAACGAGTATAAAGACGTGATTAATGCGGCCGCCGATTTCAATAAAATTGTCATCATGCTGACCAAAAGTTAATAACCATTCGAACCCAAATATAAACCTCTTCCTTAACCCGAAGAGGTTTTTTTATGCCGATATGACAATTGTCATTTTTAATAGGAAACACTAATACTACCTTTGGTTTTGAAAAATTGCATTATGACGGTTTCATTAGTCCAAAAATATAACGTTCCGGGTCCGAGATATACCAGTTATCCGACAGTTCCGTATTGGGATGAAAGCTCCTTTTCTTCAGAAAAATGGCGCAAAACCTTACTACAAAGTTTTACCGAAAGCAATGCTTCCGAAGGGATTAGTTTATACATTCACTTGCCATTTTGCGAGAGTTTGTGCACTTTTTGCGGTTGCCACAAGCGCATTACCAAACGCCACGAAGTAGAAAATCCGTATATAGAAGCTGTATTGAAAGAATGGCAATTGTACTGCGATACTTTTCCCGAAAAACCCATCATTAAAGAAATTCACTTGGGTGGCGGAACACCGACATTTTTTGCACCCGAAAACTTAGAACAACTCATCAAAGGTATTTTAGCCAAAGCGGAAAAGGCCAAAGAACACGAGTTCAGTTTTGAAGGCCATCCCAATAATACCACCAAGGCACATTTGCAAAAATTATACAACTTGGGATTCCGCAGGGTTAGTTTTGGCGTTCAGGATTACTCCGAAAAAGTGCAAACCGCCATTCATCGACCACAACCTTTTCACAATGTTGCGAAAGTCACTTTTTGGGCCAGAGAAATTGGCTATACATCAGTGTCTCATGACTTAGTTTTCGGTTTACCGTTTCAAACGTTAGATAATGTAATTGATACTATTGAAAAGACCAATTCGTTGGCTCCGGACAGAATTGCTTTTTACAGTTATGCGCACGTGCCTTGGATTAAAGGCAATGGACAACGCGGTTTTAAAGATGAAGACGTGCCGAAAGACGACGAAAAACGCAAACTCTACGAAGTGGGAAAAGCACTGTTGGCCGAGCGTGGCTATCACGAAATCGGAATGGACCACTTTGCCCTTAAAGAGGACAGTATGTACCAATCCTTTCAAGAAGGAAAATTACACCGCAATTTTATGGGCTATACCGCCTCAAAAACACGCTTGATGATTGGTTTGGGCGTTTCTTCTATAAGCGACAGCTGGTATGGTTTTGCGCAAAACGAGAAAGAACTCGAAACCTACTACGATAGCATCAATCGCAATGAATTGCCGGTGTTCAGAGGTCATATCTTAACAGAGGAAGATTTGATTATTCGCCAACACATTCTAAATTTAATGTGTCAATTCAAAACCACTTGGCATTACAACGAAGGAAACTTTAAAGAATTACACGAAGTACTCGACAGCTTACTGGAAATGAGTCATGATGAACTTTTGGTCATCAAACCAAATAGTTTGACCGTAACTGAAAAAGGAAAGCCGTTTGTGCGCAACATTTGTATGGCATTCGACTTGCGACTCAAACGCAGAACACCCCAAAATCAGTTGTTTTCCATGACGGTCTGATTCGTAAAACAATCTGTCAATCCCAACAATCCATTCCGCTAACTATCTAATTCATGCCATTCAACCGTTAAATTAGGTACGAATAAATTTATTTTTTCAAGTTTAAAAAAACATTTCATCTTAATTATTAAACCGTTTAAATAATTATTCTTACCTTTTAACTTGTTTAAAAATCCTTTTATCTAATTTTAACAGTATTGCTGACAGATTCATTTATTTTTGAGTGTTACTTAACCCTGAAATTTGTATAAAAAAAATGTTGCAAATACTACTGATAGAAGACGA
>JBIIXM010000188.1:0-3930 GCA_044338435.1 Flavobacterium sp.
TCGCCGGTATCGTTGTCTAAATCGGTTGCTAAAGCTACATCTTCTAAGAATTCGGATAAGGCACCACGAGCGCCGTCGACTTCCTTCTGCCCTTCAATAAAATCTTTGATACCGCCCATTAAGGTTTCGATGTTTTCGATACGAGCGATACCTTCGGGCGTAGCGTCTTTTTTGAGTTCCTGTATCAAACCGGTTTTTTTGGCCACATGTTCGGTCAATACAAAAGCGTCTTGTTGCTCGTTAACGACCTGAAAGCTCTTAATCATCGTAACGAAATCCTGTAACTTTTGCTTGGTTCCGGAGTTTAATTTCAAATCGATTTTGTCGATATGCTCCATTACCTCAAAGATGGAACGCTTGTAGTGATTGGCAGCAACCGTTAATTTTTCAACCGTAGTATCTCCAATACCGCGTGCCGGATAGTTGATAACACGCACCAAAGCTTCTTCGTCTTTCGGATTGATAACCAATCGCAAATAACTCAGTACGTCTTTGATTTCTTTACGCTGGTAGAAAGACAAGCCGCCGTAAATGCGATACGGAATGTCGCGTTTGCGCAAAGCATCTTCCATCGCACGAGATTGCGCATTGGTTCGGTACAAAATGGCAAACTGACCGTTCATGAGTTGGTTGCGCATTTTTTGCTCGAATATCTCTCCGGCTACAAATCGGCCTTCTTCTCCGTCGGTAATGCTTCGATGAACTTTAATTTTCGGACCGAAATCGTTGGCAGTCCAAACCACTTTATCGAGTTTGGTTTTGTTTTTATCAATAATCGAATTGGCCGCTTCTACTATGTTTTTGGTCGAACGGTAGTTTTGCTCCAATCGATAGGTTTTTACGTTATCGTAATCTTTCTGGAAATTGAGAATATTATTGATGTTGGCACCGCGAAACGCATAAATACTCTGCGCGTCATCACCTACCACGCAAATATTTTGGAATCTGTCGGATAAAGCGCGAACAATCAAGTACTGTGAATGGTTGGTATCTTGGTACTCATCCACCAAAATATATCGAAAACGGTCTTGATACTTGGCCAACACATCCGGAAAACGATTGAGCAATTCATTGGTTTTAAGCAACAAATCGTCAAAATCCATCGCGCCGCTTTTGAAACATCGCTCAACATAATTTTGATAAATTTCGCCCATACGCGGTTTTTTACTCATCGCATCGGCTTCCATCAACTCCGGATTGTTGAAATACGCTTTTACGGTAATCAAAGAGTTTTTATAGGATGATATTCGGCTGTAAACCTGTTTGGGTTTGTAGATGTCCTTGTCCAACTGCATTTCTTTGATGATGGCCGAAATCAAGCGCACACTGTCTTGCGTATCATAAATGGTAAAGTTCGACGGATAACCGAGTTTCTCTGCTTCGATACGCAAAATCTTGGCAAAAACCGAGTGGAATGTTCCCATCCAAAGGTTCTTGGCTTCGTTATTCCCAACGATATCGGCAATACGCTTTTTCATTTCGCGTGCGGCTTTGTTGGTAAAGGTTAAAGCCAAAATATTAAAAGCATCCACGCCTAAACTCATCAAATAGGAAATACGAACCGTTAAAACACGAGTTTTCCCCGAACCGGCGCCGGCAATAATAATCATCGGACCGTCTTTTTGAAAAACCGGTGCTTGTTGGGCTTCGTTGAGTTGGGCAATATATTGTTGCATTTCAGGTACTAAGTTACTAAGGTTCTGAGGCACTAAGGCTAATAATCGTAAAGGACAAATTTAAGGTTACTTATGCTGAATTGCAATACAGATTATGGCGTATTTCTATTATATTTGTCAACAATTTTTAGCAATTAATTCTATGAATGCAGATAAAATACTCGAGTTAATGATGTACACTGTGCCATCGCTGGTAACCGGCGGTGTGGCGTATTATTTGTTTGACAGTTATTTCAAAGACCAACAGCACACCCGTCGTTGGTTATTGCAAAAAGAAAATCAAAAACAAGCGTTGCCATTGCGACTACAAGCTTATGAAAGAATGGCTTTGTTTTTAGAACGTATCAATCCTTCTAAATTGTTAATTCGTGTGGCGCCGTTAAGTACTAATAAAGAAGAATACCAAAACCTCATCATTCGCCATATCGACCAAGAATTTGAGCACAATTTGACGCAACAGGTGTATATCTCCGATGACTGTTGGACGATGATTATCACTGCTAAAAACACCATTATTCAAAACATTAGAAAAGCTACTGCTGATGATAGTGTAAAAACCGCAGATGAATTGAGAGAAAAAATCTTGAGTAACTTATTGCAAGACGATGTTGCGACCAATGTAGCACTCGCCTTTTTGAAAAGTGAAGTTAGTGAAATTTTAGGATAAAAAAAGCCCCGAAAGAATCGGGGCTTTTTTTATTTGAATTTGGAAATACCATCTTTTAGCCAAGCTAAGTAGTCGTCTATATTTGGGGTGTAACTGATAGGTTCGTTTAGTTTTTGTTCTTTCAAATCAGTTAAAACATAATACGGCTGAGTGTTTGTTTTGTAACGTGTAATAATAAAATCGGTCCATTTGTTACCTATGGTGACTACTTCTTTACCCGTTTCTTTGGAAATATATTGTTGCTCTTTAGGCAATTCGCGTTTGTCATCTACATACAAAGAAATCAACACTACATCATTTTTAAGTACACTTAGCACTTTTTCATCCGACCAAACATTGATTTCCATTTTGCGGCAATTTACACAAGCAAATCCGGTAAAATCGAGCATCACCGGTTTGTTTACTTCTTTGGCGTAAGCCAAACCTTTATCATAATCGGTAAATGTTATGATGCCATGTTCTCCTAATTTGGCGCCATCGGGTAAATCATTTTTTGACGTTTCAACAGCAGTTCCTAAAAAACCTCTTGGACTTTCGCTGTACGTTTGCGGTGGTGGAAATGCCGAGATTAATTTTAACGGAGCGCCAAATAATCCCGGAATCATATATACGGTAAAAGATAAAACTAATAAAGCCAAAGACAATCTTCCGACAGAAATATGTGTTGATGGACTATCATGCGGCAACGTAATTTTTCCGAATAAATACAAAGCCCAAGCACCGAAAATGGCAATCCAAATGGCTAAGAATACTTCTCTTTCCAACAAATGCAATTGCAACACCAAATCGGCATTAGATAAAAATTTAAAGGCAAAAGCCAACTCCAAAAAGCCCAATGAGACTTTAACTGAGTTCATCCAACCGCCTGATTTTGGCAGCGAATTCAACCAAGTTGGGAACAAGGCAAACAGCATAAATGGCAAGGCAATCGCTGACGAGAAACCTAGCATTCCGACTATTGGGGCGATGCCGCCTTTTGAAGCCGATTCTACCAGTAAGGTTCCAACAATTGGACCAGTACAAGAAAACGAAACTATAGCCAAAGCCAGCGCCATGAAAAAGATGGCAACAACGCCCGATTTCCCAGCTTGTCGGTCAACTTTATTTGCCCATGAATTAGGCAACATGATTTCGAAAGCACCCAAAAATGAGAAGGCAAAAAACACCAGAATAATGAAGAAAATAATATTAAAAGCCACTCCGGTAGACAACGCATTTAAAGCTTCGGCACCAAAAACACCTACTATGATTAGTCCGAGAACGACATAAATTAAAATGATGGAAACCCCGTAGAATATGGCATTAGCAATTCCTTTTTGTCTGGTTCCGCTGTGTTTGGTGAAAAAGCTAACGGTCATTGGAATCATTGGAAACACACAAGGCGTTAACAAAGCCGCTAAACCGCCTAGAAAGGCTAAAAAGAAAATGGTCAACAAACCCTTTTCCTCTTCCGGTTTGGAATTTACCGGTGTTGCTGCCTTAGTCGGAGTTGATTCTTGAGTAGCTACTTGAGTCGTATCGGCTGAAACCGTATCGGTAACTTCCGGTGAGGCAACAGTCTCTGCAACGATGATTTTTGGCAATTGA
>JBIIXM010000187.1:0-3930 GCA_044338435.1 Flavobacterium sp.
CGCAATGGTGGATTTAGCATTCTTATTGATTACGTTCTTCATGTTGACCACGTCACTCTCCAAACCGCAATCTATGGATTTAGGTTTGCCGGATAAAGAAGATGATAATAAACCGGAAAAAGATATTAAAGTTGACCAAAGAAGAACCGTGACTATTATCATGGGGAAAGACAATAAGGTTAAATGGTTTCATGGTTTGTTAGAAAGTCCAGAACCAGGAGGCGCACCAACTGATGCGGTGTATGGTAAAAATGGAATCAGAAAAGAAATTCTAAAAAGAGTAACTTCGATTCCACAAGTAACTGGCGATAAAAAGAAAGGCATGATTGTAATTATCAAGCCTACTAAAAAGTCCACTTACAGAAACTTAGTTGATATTTTAGATGAGATGGCAATTTGCGACGTGCCAACGTATGCTATCGTAAACGATATCACTCCGGAAGAGCAAAAACTAGTAGATGAAATGAACAAGTAATGTCTTGTACTAATCTTTAAAAAGTAAAACAATGAAATTAGACTTATTGAAAAGACAGTGGATAGACATCGTTTTTGAGGGACGTAACAAAGCCTATGGTGCTTATGAGTTGCGAAAAGAAAACCCAAAAACTACTTTGCGTTCACTACTGATAGGCGCTTTCATTTTTGGTGTTGCCGTGGCTTCTCCGTTAATTGCGGATTTGATTCCCGACAGCTCAGATGAAGATGCCAACTTAGACAAAAAAATTGTAACGATTAAGTTGCCGCCTAAAGAAGAGCAACCTAAGGACTTACCGCCACCGCCACCGCCACCGCCAAAAGTGGATCAAGTAAAATTTGTGAAACCGGTAGTAGCGAAAACGGAAGAGATTGTGGAAGAACCACCTAAAATGGAAGAGATCAAGGATAAAAAACTTGGTGATGAAACCATCAAAGGAGATCCGGATGCGCCACTAACTTTAGAAGACGCCGGAACAGGACCGAGCCAGGTGGTAGAAGAAGATAACAACATCTATAACACAGCCGGTATCGAGGTTAAGCCAGATTTCCCCGGAGGTTTAGAGAAGTTTTACAAGTTTATCGGTAAAAACTTCCAAGTTCCTGAAGAAGAAGGATTGAAAGGAAAGATTTTTGTAACTTTTGTAGTTGAGAAAGATGGTTCATTAACAGATATCAAAGTATTAAGAGATATCGGTTACGGAACAGGAAAAGAAGCCATCAGAGTTTTAAAATCTTGTCCTAAATGGAATCCGGGTGAACAGAATGGTAAAAAGGTAAGGGTATTGTACTCGTTGCCGATTTCAATCCAGTCAGCCGAATAAATGATTTCAAATTTCATACAAAATTTCAAGAAGAAATCGCTTAAAGAGCGATTTCTTCTCGTTATTAGCTTATTGAACTTTTTGGCTTTTTGTTTTTTAGGATCGCTCCTTTTATTTTGGGACAAGTTAAAGTTAAATTTGCCTAATAATTTACAGCTTATAGTAGGTTGTTTGATAATAATTTTCGGATTTATACGTTTTACAACTCAGGTCAAACGTTTAAACAATAATGATGATGAATAAAGTAGCCAAAACCGTAGTTGGGTTTTTTCTTTTAACCCTGCTTTTTGTTTTTTCTTGCCAAAAGAAATCAGAAGATACATTGGACAGTATTATAGAAGGTAAGGCTACAATTTATGTAGACGAATCTATTTTGCCCATAATCGAAGATGAGCAAGCCGTTTTTGAAACCCAATACAATGCCAAGTTACAGTTGGTGCCCAAATCTGAGAATGAAGTTTTAAATGCTATGTTTAACGACACAGCGGCTATTGCAGTATTGACCAGAAATTTAACCAAAGAAGAGCTTGCCGCTTTTCAAGCTAAAAAAATCAATCCTAAAATTACACCATTTGCAACCGATGCTGTTGCTTTAATCAGAAGTAAAACTTCTAAAGATACCCTTATTGAGCTGCAAGATGTCATCGATTTCATCAATGGCAAATCCATCAACTCAATCAAAGGATTGGTGTTTGATAATGCCAACTCCAGTACGGTTCGTTACCTGTCGGATTTAGTCGGTATTCAGGTAAACAATCAAAAAAATGTATTTTCTCTTAAAACCAATCAGGAAGTTATTAAGTATGTGGCCGAGCACGATGGGATGATTGGTGTTGTTGGGATTAATTGGATTTTTCAACCGCCGTTGGATTTACAAGAATCAGTTGATAAAGTCAATGTTCTTGGGGTAAAAGATACCAATGCTGCTACTTTCGAGTTTCCCACACAAGACAATCTTGCTCAAGGTAAATATCCTTTGGCACGCCATTTGTACTTCGTCAATTGTCAAGGTTATTCCGGTTTAGGAATGGGATTTGCTTCCTTCTTAGGCGGCGAAAGAGGACAACGCATTATTTTAAAATCAGGTTTGGTTCCTGAGCGTGTTCCTTCCCGAAAAATCATGATTAGAAATAAAATAACTAAAGATAAAAATTAAAAATTGCAAGATGAACAAGTTTAAAATATTCAGCTTAGCCTTAGTAGCAACAACCGTTGCTAAGGCACAGGATTTGGAAACAGCGAAGAAGGCTATTGATGCTGAACAATTTGAGAAAGCTAAATCGTTATTAAAATCTGTTATACAAGCTAAACCTGCTAACGGTAAGGCTGCTTTTCTATTAGGAAATGTTTATTTAAAACAAAACATTGCTGATTCTGCTACTATCTTTTTTCAAAGAGGTTTAGCCGCTGCAGAAGGCGCTAAGTTCAACAATATCGGTTTGGCACAAATCGACTTGGATGCGAATAATGTAACGGCAGCCAAAGCTAAATTTGATTTAGTGACTAAAGATTTGAAAAAGAAAGATGTAGAAGAGTATGTTTACATCGCTCGCGCCTATATGAATGCAGATAAACCTGATTTTAAAAGCGCTATCGAAATCTTAAACAAAGCCAAATTGGCCAATCCGAATGATGCTCAAGTGCAGTTAGCTTTAGGAGATGCTTATTATGGTGATAAAAATCAAAACGATGCCTACGTGGCTTACCGTAATGCTTACCAAGCCGACAATACATTGTTGAGAGCCAAAATGCAGTTGGGTGTTTTGTTGAAAGGTGCTAAAGCCTATACCGAAGCTATTAAAGCTTACAACGAAGTAATTGCTATTGATGCTAATTACGGACCGGTTTACCGCGAGTTGGCTGAGACTTACTATTTATGGGGCAATAACGTGCCGTCAACTTATACTGAAAACATCCAGAAAGCTTTAGGTTTTTACGAAAAGTACATGACTTTAACAGATTACTCTATCTCGTCTCGTATGCGTCATGCCGACTTCTTAATCTTGGCTAAAGATTATAAAGCCTTAGAGTTGGAAGCCAACAAGATGAAAGAACTTGATGGTGTAAACCCAAGAATTTTAAGATATTTAGGATATTCTGCTTACGAAAACGGAAATTTTGAAGCGGCTTTGAAAGCTTTACAAGATTATACCGCCAATACTGCTAACAAAGTTATCCCAAGAGATTACATTTACTTAGGTCAAGCTAAAATCAAAAAAGGAGCAAGTGCCGACGGAAAGACTATTGATTCTGCATTGTTAGCTTCAGCTATTGAAGATATTAAAAAAGCAGTAGCCATGGAGCCTTTAGTAGCCGCCGATTTGAACGAATTAGGAAAAAAATTATACGATCAAAAAGCTTTCGGTGCTGCTGCAGCCGTATTTGAAGTAGCGGTTTCTGTGCCAACTTCTAAAAATTATTTGATGGATAATTTCTATTTAGGAAATGCCATTTATTACGATAACACTCGTAAAGATGTTGTTAAGCCAGATTTAGTGGCTTTACAAAAGGCTGATACTGCTTTTGGAAACGTAATTGCAGCTTCACCTAATACCGCAGATGCTTATTTATTTAGAGCTAGAACAAATAGATTAGCTGAGAAAGACGAGTTGATGGCTAAATATTACGAAGA
>JBIIXM010000189.1:0-3929 GCA_044338435.1 Flavobacterium sp.
ATTTGCTTCTCGAAATGGTATAATCCGATTGGAAATCAATGGCCAAATTCATCTTTTGCCCGATAATTTCAGCTTGTTTATTACTTAGAACCTGATGCATTTCGGCCAAAAAATCAGAGGCATAAAACGGAAGCATGGCCTTGATGACCAACTTTACAAAACCATGTGTTGTGAGAAAATTAAAAGTTTCCGACAATACCGCTTCGATTTGACCGATCGGAAATTCATTCCGAAACACAAAGCCACCATATGTTAAACCTTGGTGGGAAAAAATTTGATTGTCTTTGCCATTCGCCGGAACAACCGCTTGCAAAATGTCTTCTTCAAAAACCAGCAATGAAAAATCCTGAAATCGGTCTGCGTGGTATTCCATAAAATTCCTGTCAAACAAAAAAGTGCCATTAGTCGCTTGGCTGATAAAATCATTCCAAAGCGCAAAATCGTCCGAGCAGTAGCGTTTAACAGTATATCTTTTCACGGTTTTCTTTAAAACTTCGGAAAATTAAACATTTATTTTTGAATGGCATTCACACTAAAAAATACGTTTTCCAAAATAATTACTTATTTTTAGCTGATAAATAGCGTTTTACCTTGAATTGGAAACATAAATTGGGTTGTTTTATGGTGCTTTTTTTTCACTTCTTCGAGGTGAAAGGACAAGACATTTCCTTATACCAGCAGTTCAATGGCCATTATGATTTTACCTTTATCGGTAACACGATGAATACCGCCGAAAACAACTCCATAAACCAACCGGTAACCATCACATCATCTGCTGCCGATTTAAATTTAAGTTCCGATACTACTGTTTTGAAAGCCTATTTGTATTGGGCAGGTTGCGGAGATGGCGACTTTTCAGTCAAGCTCAACACCACCACCATGACGCCGGATAGGACCTTTAGCTATGTTCGAGATTTTGACGGTGTGGTGTACACCTATTTCAGTGCTTTTAAAGATATTACCAACTTTGTACAAACCAACGGAAACGGAAGTTACACTTTGTCGGATTTAGATGTTACGCCCTATGTTCCACTGCATTTGCAACGCCGAACCAACTTTGCCGGATGGGCGATATTGCTGGTGTACAGTCGCCCCGATTTGCCACTGAACCAAATCAATATTTATGACGGATTGGAAGGCGTACCGGATGATTTGACCATCACACTAAACGACCTCAATGTGATTGACAATCAGAATTCTAAAGTCGGTTTTTTGGCTTGGGAAGGCGATTCTATTTTGGCCACAGAGGAATTCCGAATCAACGGCGATTTGCTGTTCAATGCGCAAAATCCGTCCAACAATGTCTTTAACAGCACCAACTCGATTACCGGAAGTACCACCTTGTACAATATGGATTTGGACATCTACAACATTCAGAACAACATACAAATTGGTGATAACAAAGCCGAAATCACACTTTCCTCTTCGCAGGATTTTGTAATGATTAACACCGTAGTGACCAAATTTAATAGTCAGGTTCCGGACGGCACTATCGTCATCAATGAAGTGCAAAAACAGTGTAATTCAAGAACCATTACCATCGATTATACTGTTTCTAATCTGGATTGTACCGGACCTTTACCACCTAATACACCGGTGACGATTTATGCCAACAACACTGCATTGACCACTTTTGAAATTGACGTGGCTATCCCGATTGACGGAACATTGAGCGGGCAAATTACGGTTACCATTCCCGATACTATTCCCAATGATTTCAACCTAACCATTGTAGTAGATGATAAGGGCGACGGTACCGGAACAGTGATTGAACTGTTGGAAAACAATAATGATTTCAGCGAAATGGTGTCTTTTATCAGTTCGCCGCTATTCAATCTTTTGCCGGCCTTAACAGCTTGTAACGAAGGCTTTACCCAAGGTACTTTTAACTTTGCGGCTTATGCCGATTGGGTGAAAGTCAATTCGGATGACACGGTTGCTTTTTATGAAAATTCAGAAGATGCAGAGAACGCGGTCAATCCGATACTCAACACTACGAACTATACAACTAACGCAACTCCGAAAGAGATTTTTGTTCGGGTAAACAATGAAAATTGCTACAGCGTAACCTCTTTTTTACTGGTCACCCGCAACTGCCCACCAACCGTTTACAATTACATTTCAGCCAATGTTGACGGCTACAACGACGTTTTTACTATTGACGGCTTAGACAATATTTTCTTAAATTATCGAATTGAAATTTACAATCGTTGGGGAAAATTGATTTGGAACGGCAATCCCAATACCGAAAAATGGAACGGAACAGCCCAAAACGGCATTTCATCTGATCAAGTTCCGGACGGGACTTACTTTTACCTCTTGTTTTTAAACGATCCCGACTATCCGAAACCTATCAGCGGCTATGTTTTTTTGGTGCGTTAACTACATGTTTTGGGTGTAGTAATTGTAGTCTTTTAAAATGGTTTGCACGAATTCGCGTGTGCTGCCAATATCATTTTTAATTCCGGTGACTTGTTCAATCTTGGCGGTAAGTTTATTCATTACGACAAAATCGGCTGTCTTCATGGCGTTTTGAAAAGTTTCTTTGATGATGCGAGCGTCGTTATCGGACAACTTAATCACTAACGGATAACGAGGTTGGTATTCCTGCCCGATTTCTTCCAAAATAGTGCTATTAATTGTTACCTTGTTTTTAAGTGTAATTACGGCAGTTCCGGCAGAAATATCGCCTAATCTCTGAGTTTTGCTATTCACTACCATCGTTATCAAACCGATGATACCGCTTCCTATGGAAATATCAATCACGCGAAATAACCAACGAATCAAATAATCTCCGAAACCGGCTTGGTAACCATCAATTTTAACCACTTTAATCTTTACTAATTTTTTGCCTAAGGTTTGACCTTCCAACAACGCTTCTTGTACTAAAGAATAAAAAGCAATGGGTAAGAAAAACAGCATATAGACAGCAGCTTGCGACCAATTATCCAATTGATTTAGCCATCTGTCAATTTTAAAAAAGCTGAAAAACACATAGAATACAATGATGATATAAGCCGCTTTTACCAGTAAATCAAGCATATACGCACCAATTCGTTCCCCTACAGAAGCCGCTGTAAAATTTATAACAACATTTTGAGTAGTATTTATAGATAGTTGTGACATAATTCTTATTTTAGCCTTCCATGAGGGAAGTTGCATTCATAAAACAAAACAAACAAAAGTGGCTCGACTTTGAGCAAGCGATTTTTGGTAAAACTAAAAAAAATCCTGATGAAATGGCTAGTTTATACATCCATTTGGTCAATGATTTGTCGTATGCGCAAACCTATTATCCCAAGAGCAAAACTGTTGTTTATCTGAATTATTTGGCTTCACAAATTTATCAGAAAATTTATAAAACCAAGCGCGAAGAGCAAAATAGATTAGTATATTTTTTCTCGGTAGAAGTGCCGTTACTCGTTTACCAATACCGCAGGTACTTGCTTTACGCCTTTATCTTGTTTTTTCTTACGGTTGGCATGGGCGTACTTTCGGCCAAATACGACGATGGTTTGGCGCGTCTCATCATGGGCGATGGTTATGTAAACATGACCTTAGAAAATATAGAGAAAGGTGATCCGGTGGCAGTTTACAAATCGGGAAGCAATTGGGGCGGATTTATCGCCATCACCCTAAACAACTTATTTGTTGGCGTAAAATGTTTTATTTACGGTATTTTCGGTGGAATAGGAACCTTTTTAGTCTTGTTTCAAAATTGCATGATGTTGGGTACTTTTCAGTATTTCTTTTACGAACATGGTGTTTTTTGGGAGAGTGTTAGGGGAATTTGGATACATGGTTCTATGGAGATTTTTGCCATTGTGATTGAATCGGCATGCGGATTCATACTCGGCGCCTCTATCCTATTCCCGAGAACTTTGTCCCGACTGAATTCGTTTAAAATTGGTTTCAAAGACAGTTTAAAA
>JBIIXM010000190.1:0-3914 GCA_044338435.1 Flavobacterium sp.
AAATTGGTTCCGTTGTAATACACCACATCACTTCCTGCTTCCATTCCGCCCGAGAAAGAACCGAATTGAGCAGCCAACCAACGATCAGACGGACCGATTAAAGTTAACGTAGCTGTTTGAGTAGTATTATTGAGCAAAATAGTAACATTACTATTGGAGACCGAAACGGTATTGGAAACTTTGGATTGTGAAAATCCCAAAACCGGTAATAAGAGTAAGAGCGTAATTTTTTTCATATTGGTTATTTTAACAGGTTTATTATTGCTTCGTCGTTGGAAAAAACAGCATATTCAAAGGCAGTCTTCCCTTTGTTGTCCTTCAAATCCTTATTGGCATTATTAGCCAATAATAGTTTAATGATGGCTATGTTTTTAAATTGAACCGCATACATTAGTGCGGTTGTTCCTTGGTTGTCAACGAGATTTAAATCGGCTTTATTAGCTATTAAAAATTGGGCTATTTCATTATTCCCTTTTACTATGCAAGCCATCAAGGCTGAACCCATATCACTTTTGGCATTGATGTCGGCACCCTGAGTAATGATAAACTTAGCCACTTCATTATTACCTCTGTAGCAAGCCAGAATTAAAGGAGAAAATCCGTTTTCGTTAATTACATTAAAAGCTTTGGGATTAGTTTTTACAATAGCTTCGGCTTGACTAACAGTGCCTTTGCGAGCGACTTCAAATACATCCGTAACTTGTTGTCCGGCGGAAAAAATTGGCATACTAATGACCAAAATCAAAAAAAATAATTTTATAAATCTCATAAAACAACTCATTAACCATTTAAAGATACTAAAATCAAAAATAGGTTGCGCCAGGACACTGTATATTTTCCTTCTCAATCAACGAAGTATTTCCAACTTTCTCATTTATAAACCAAGCATTCCAACATTTTAGCTAATTTTGTGGTGCTGGAAAAAGAAAATTGTGATGTTACAAAATCAAGTTGAAACCATACTGCCAACCGATTGGGGAAATTTTAAAATTATCGCCTATTCCGAGGACGAAAACGATTGGATGCCACACATCGTTTTGATACATGAAAAAACCAATTTCGACACCACTATCCCAATTCGTTTCCACTCGGAATGTTTGACCGGAGATATTTTTCATTCTAAAAAATGCGAGTGTGGCAAACAGCTGCACAGTGCTTTGGCGTATTTTGAAGAAAACGGCGGCATCTTGATTTACTTGCGACAAGAAGGAAGAAATATCGGTATCATCAATAAACTGAAGGCTTACAAGCTCCAAGAAGAAGGGAAAGATACTGTAGAGGCCAATTTAGAATTAGGCTTACCCGCTGATTCCCGATCGTTCGAGGACGCCTTAGCCATTTTATCGGACTTGAAAGTGAAGTCGGTTTATTTACTGACCAACAATCCGGAGAAAGTGGCTGTTTTTGATAAGTCACCTATTTTATTGAAAGGTCGTATTCCTATTGAAATCAAAGCGTCGGAGGAAAGCAAAAAATATCTCGAAACCAAAAAGTCGTTTTTCAAACATTTCTTGGATTTATAGGAACTCTGCAATGTTCTTAAACCAACCGGAATTAGATTATTTTCGGGTTGAGTCTCTTTGACGCAATTCGGTTTTGATAGTGGTTGTAGTAAAAGTATAGGTGTCGGCTTCGCTTTCCAACTTGTCTATCAAGAGCTGGGCCGCTACTTCCCCAATTTCCGGCCCGTGCTGACTCACCGTAGACAAACTTGGCGTCATACGACGTGACCAAACACCATCGGCAAAACCAATTAATGATAATTCTTGCGGAATTTTGTAGCCGTTTTGAATACCCAATTTCATAGCTGTTACCGAAGCGTGTTCGTCTAAAGCAAAAACACCATCAGGTTTGTTTTTGATAAAAAAGCCGCCTATTTTATCATTGAATTCTTCGTTGTTATTGGTTAAGACAACCAAATTATCATCGGCTTTCATCCCATTATTTTCCAAAGCCTTGTAAAATCCTTTGACTCTCAGTTTTCCAACACTCAAATTATCTATAGCGGAAAGCAAAGCTATTTTTTTACAACCGGTTTTAATCAAATGCTCGGTAGCATTCACCGCCGATTCAAAATCGTCTACAATTACTTTATCGCAATTCACTTCATCGGCTATACGATCAAACATTACTATAGGCGTGCCTTCATTAATAATAGAAGTAAAATGACTGTATTGTTGCATCTTTTGAGATTCTTCGGCTATAGAAAGAATAAAACCATCGATAGTACCGTTGCTCAACATTTCTAGCGCATTGATTTCTTTCTCCAAAGATTCATTGGAAATACAAGTAATGACTTTATACCCTTTTTCGTCGGCCACTTTTTCAATACCACTGAACACCTTGGCAAAAAACGAGTTTAAGATATTAGGAATAATAACGCCAATGGTTTTGGTGCGGCGGTTTTTTAAATTCAAACCAATCACATTCGGCTTGTAGTTTTTTAACTTCGCATATTCCTGAACACGTTGTTTGGTAGGCTCGCTGATTTCCGGACTTCCGTTGAGTGCTTTGGAAACGGTGGAAACAGAAACCCCTAACTCTTTGGCAATTTGTTTTAAGGTGGCTTTCGACTTCATTTTTTTTGGGTTAAAGTGTAAAAATAGTAAAATTTCTGCTGCAACCTCCAACTCGGCAATGAAAGTTCAACAATAAAAAGGTAAAATCGGCACTATTACAAGGCCGATTCCAAATAAAGAAACAGCTGTTAAGTCTTTTCAATGCTAGGATTTTAGGTAAAAAGCAGTAGATTAGCAAAATATTTAAAAAAGGGTATTTGCTTTTATCATATTTAATTGTACTTTTGCAACCCCTTTATTGGGGATGGAATGTTTAATTAAAATAAATTATTGTGAACACATTAAGCTACAAGACAGTTTCAGTAAACAAGGCCAATGCCGATAAGCAATGGATTGTTGTAGACGCTGAAGGTCATAACTTAGGTCGTTTAGCTTCAAAAGTAGCGATGCTTTTGAGAGGTAAATACAAACCAAGTTATACACCGCACGTTGATTGTGGAGATAACGTAATTGTTATCAACGCAGAGAAAATCAACTTGACTGGTAACAAGTTAGATGACAAAACGTACATCAGACACACAGGTTACCCAGGAGGACAAAGAAGCTTGACTGCTAAAGTAATGCAACAAAAAAACCCTGCATTATTAGTGGAAAAAGCTGTAAAAGGAATGTTACCTAAAAACAAATTAGGTGCTGAATTATTCCGCAATTTGAATGTAAATGTTGGTCCAGAGCACAAACATGCTGCTCAACAACCGAAAACCGTAAACCTTAACGACTTAAAGTAATGGGAGTTATTCACAAAATCGGTAGAAGAAAATGTGCTGTTGCACGTGTTTATGTTTCGGAAGGAACAGGAAAAATTACCGTTAACAAAAGAGAATTCAACAACTACTTCCCAACAGCTACTTTACAGTACAAAGTATTACAGCCAATGTCTATGACAAACAACGCTGACAACTTTGACGTAAAAGTAAATGTATATGGTGGTGGTACTACAGGACAAGCAGAAGCTGTAAGAATGGCTATCGCGCGCGCAATGTGCGAAGTAGAAGCTGAAAACAGAGCTATCCTAAAACCAGAAGGATTACTAACCAGAGATCCAAGAATGGTTGAACGTAAAAAATTCGGTCAGAAAAAAGCGAGAAAGAGATTCCAATTCTCGAAACGTTAATATTCGGTATTTACCGCAATATATTTTCAGATTATTTTTTACAATTAAATTAGAATTTAAAACAAAGTTGTCGATATTCCTTGTAAAAAGGGAATTAGTTTAGCATCTAAATGAAGCCTAAAAGCTTAAAGCCAAAAGGAACATTGCTATAACACGGAACGTAAACTATTACACAATGGCAAACAAAATTGACGTTAAAGAATTATTAGAAGCAGGTGTTC
>JBIIXM010000191.1:0-3904 GCA_044338435.1 Flavobacterium sp.
CTTTGCAAAGTGAAACTGCTAAAAAACACATCGAGTTTGCAATTCGAAATCGAATCCCAAAAATTGTTTTCATTCATGGCGTGGGAGAAGGCATACTGAAATCGGAACTCGACTTTATGTTAGGGCGCTATGAGAACATAACGTTTCAAGACGCTAATTATCAAAAATACGGGCAAGGCGCCACAGAAGTTTACTTCAAACAAAACACCAAATAAAAAAGTCCCGATTAACTCGGGACTTTTTGGTTTTCAAAACTAACCTAATTTATAATGTAATCCTAACTTAACTCTTGGGATAATTAGGCTACGCTGCTTTCTTGAGTGCTTACTTTTTTCAAAATTGAACGGATTAAAACACTGTTAGTTTTAATTCCCGAGTTGATTAAAGCTTTTTTGCTGAAAGAAGCTGATTTAGATTGAGACTCAGAAGTTGTTTTCTGAGTTCCCATAAACCAGATAGCGAAGTCCATTGAAGCTACTGAAGAAACTGTAGTAACTTCGATAGCATTTTCTTTAACAACTGAAACCTCAGTAGTAGCGATTGGAGCAGTAGCAGTTTCTTTAGCTTGAGCAAAAACTCCGTTGCTTGATAACACTAATAAAACGAATAAAACAAATAATCTAACGTTAGTTACATTTTTTTGAGCTATTGAGTTATTTGTTGTCATATCTTAAATTTTGGTTTTGTTGTTATTTCTTGGGTCAAAACTACTTCAAGAGTGTGGGCGACTGAAATTTTTTCGATAACTAACCTCAAAAGTCGTTTAATCGACAAATTCAATGAATTCGGGGGTTTTCAGCGTTTTTTCCGTGCAGTTCGTCTATGAAATGTTAAAAAAACGTGCATTTCATCGATGAAAAACCGATTTTTTCTGTGAAATGCAACATCAATCCGAGAAAGAGTAGTTGTATGACCAAAAAATGCCAAAATCTTCCTAAATTAGCTTCAAATTAATTCAGTTCCCCTAAGCATGAAAGTTGAACACAAAGGCCATACAGCCATTCTCAAAGACACCCAAGGTGATACGGCTTCGTTTTTAATGAAAATCACCCACGAACACAATAGTTTTAAAAACAGCAATTTGATATTTGATTTGTCTCACAACCAAAATTTGACATTGGAAACCGTTAAATCGTTTTCCGACTTTATCAAGCTGCACCAAAAGCAAAAGAAATCGGTTGTGTTGGTAGCCAACAGTGTTAATTTTAATGCTATACCAAAGAATATTATTTTGGTGCCTACAGTTTTGGAAGCACACGATATTATTGAAATGGAAGAAATTGAGCGCGATTTAGGATTCTAGTTTTATGAAATTAACCCTATTGGGTTGCTATGCAGCCACGCCAAGAACCATTACTAATCCAACGTCACAAGTGTTGGAAATTCGCAACCGCATGTTTCTTATTGATTGCGGCGAAGGAACGCAAGTGCAACTCCGTAAAAACAAACTCAAGTTTTCCAAAATCAACCATATCTTTATTTCGCACTTGCATGGTGATCATATGTATGGATTAGTTGGATTGATTTCTACTTTTATGTTGCTCAATCGCCAAACCGATTTACACGTGTACGGACCAAAAGGCATCAAAGAAATCATCTTGCTACAATTGCGCTATTCCAATTCGTTTACCGGTTACAATTTGTATTTCCACGAATTGGAATCAAAAGAAAGCGAAGTCATTTTTGAAGACGATAAAGTAATCGTTAAAACCATTCCGCTTCAACATCGCATTTATACCAACGGCTTTTTATTTCAGGAAAAGCCTAAGGAACGTAAACTAAATGTGGAAGCTGTTGAAGAGTACCAAATCGATAAAGCTTATTACCAAAAAATCAAATATGGCGGAGATATTACATTGGATAACGGTAAAATAATTCCCAACAGCGAGCTCAGTTTTGATCCTGAACCAACCAAGAGTTACGCTTTTTGTAGCGATACCGCATACAATGAAGCTATCGTTCCGCTCGTTCAAAACGTAGATGTGCTGTACCATGAAGCTACTTTTCTGGAATCAGAGGCTGACAAAGCCGAGAAAACTATGCACAGCACCGCCAAACAAGCCGCCACTATTGCTAAACTGGCCAACGTGAAGCATTTGGTTTTGGGTCATTACAGCACGCGTTATAGCAGTATTGAATTATTCCAACAAGAAGCCGAAACTATTTTTCCGAGTGTTTTATTGGGTGACGACGGTAAAGTTTTTGATTTTGAATAATGTCAGGCTGAGCTTTTCGAAATTAAGAGCATAAGTGTCGGGATTTTATTTGTGGGCTTAATTCCTGCTTTACATTCTGCGAGGCGACTGTCGAAGAAATTAGTGATAAAAAGGAATCCTTTTTTGTCCTAAAAACTTACTAACTTTACCCAATCAATCATTATTGCTATGAAAGACTTAAGTGATTACAGAAAATCTTACGAGAAAAGCGAACTGTTAGAACAAAACCTCTCCGAAGATCCTATCAATTTATTCCACCGATGGTTCTACGAAATGGAGGAGTTCAGCAACACAGAGGAAGTCAATGCTATGACTGTGGCAACTATCGGTTCAGATGGTTTCCCGAAGAGTAGAGTAGTGCTGCTCAAAAAATTCAACGAAGAAGGATTTATTTTTTACACCAATTACCAATCGGAAAAAGGCAAAGCTATACTTAGCAATCCCAATATATGTTTGTCTTTCTTTTGGCACAGTATGGAACGTCAAGTCATTATTAAAGGAATAGCCGAGAAAACTTCGGAAACAGTATCCGATAATTATTTTGATTCCCGTCCGGATGGCAGTAAATTAGGCGCTATAGTTTCAGCGCAAAGCGAAGTCATCCCTTCCAGAGCTTATTTAGACGAAAAATTAAAGGAATTGGAAAAAACTTTTGAAAACAAACCAATACTACGACCTGACTATTGGGGCGGATTTTTGGTTCGTCCTGTGGAAGTAGAGTTTTGGCAAGGTCGTCCAAACCGCCTGCACGACAGAATACGTTATAAATTATCGGAAGATTACAATTGGCAAATCGATAGGTTATCGCCATAAAGATTTTAAAAACTAATTATAAGTTACAACCACTCCGATCTGAGTGGTTTTTTTATGCCTTATAAAAACATCGACGAAATGCAATAATGTAGGAATATATCTTATACAAAAGAATAAAAAGTGTATTTCATCGATTTTATTTGTATTTTAATCGGTGTTTTTGGTAATATTGTTTAACCAAATCAAACAATACGTTCTTATAATAAAAATATATAAAGTGTTTGCCCCACATCTACTTTATTTCAATCTGTCATTATTAACCAATAAAGTGTTTGCCCCACATCTACTTTATTAAAAACTTAACCTACTACTATGAAAGCAAAAATGTTTAGAGCATTGTTGCCGTTAGCAATTCTGTTCACTATGGTATCTTGTTCTTCTGATTCCTCAGAAGCCGCTGCTGAAGACAAACAAGTTGTAACAACCTACAATTACAACGAAACCGAGTCGAAATTGATTACCCTAATCAACGATTACCGTCAAAGCAAAGGATTAAACTCGTTAACAGTTATCAATCACATCTCTTACAAATCGGAAGAGCACAACTTTTACATGATTGACAACAATATGGTGAACCACGATTACTTCCAACAACGATCTGACAACCTGGTACGTGTACTGGGCGCTGAAAAAGTAGGCGAAAATATTGCTTACAACTATCAAACGGCTGAGAGTGCTATGAGCGCTTGGTTAAACAGTCCGTCGCACAAAGCCAACATTGAAGGTGATTATACCCACCTAGGTATCTCTGTAACCATTAACCCTGATAACGGAAAAAAATATTACACCAACATGTTTATAAAAAAATAGTTTGATTATTGTTTTGTTTGATTTTGACAGATCACGAAAAACCCGGCTCTAAACCGGGTTTTTTA
>JBIIXM010000192.1:0-3890 GCA_044338435.1 Flavobacterium sp.
TAAAATTGGCTATCCATTGAATAAAAACGCTGATGGCCAGAGCCAAACTCCGAATTTTGTTGGGGAAAATTTCAGATAATAATACCCAAACAATCGGTCCCCATGAAATACTGAAAGAAGCCATAAACAAAATAAGAAAAGGCAATAGGTAATTCCCAATGGTATTGTTGTAAATAAAAAACCCTACTACAGCCAATGAAACAGTCATTCCGACCGAACCAATATACAACAAGGGCTTACGACCCATTTTGTCAACCAGTTTAATAGCTACTAAAGTAAAAATCAGGTTTACAACCCCCAAGATGCTGGTTTCTAATAGTGACGCATCAGTTGAACTGCCCAAGCTTTTAAATATTTCCGGAGCATAATACAAAATGGCATTAATGCCGGTTAACTGTTGTAAAATTGAAAGTCCCACGCCAACCAATAAGGCTTTTTTAAAGTTTGGATTCACTAAATTTTTCCATTGGCTTCGGTCTTCTTTACTAATAGATTTTTTAATTTCTTCCAACACCATTTGAGCTTCTTCCTCTGAATTTATTTTTTTTAAAACGGCTATAGACTGCTCATTTTTATTACTCAGGAAAAGCCATCGCGGACTCTCCGGTATTAAGAAAATGAATAGCAAGAATAAAACAGACGGAATGATCTCGGAACCAAACATCCATCGCCAACCTATGGTTAAATTCCATTGTGCATCACCTTGTAAAGCAATAAAATAGTTCACGAAATAAACCATAACAATACCTATTACAATAGCTAATTGATAATTGCCAACCAAAGCACCACGTCTTTTGGGCGGCGCAATTTCGGCTATGTACATAGGCACTACCATGGATGCCAAACCTACCCCAACACCGCCAACAATTCTGAAAACAACAAACATGGAAAATGAATCGGGAATAGCTGTACCGATAGAATTCAAAACAAATAAAACGGCTGCGACCATCATTGTTTTTTTTCTGCCCAATTTTGTACTTAAGTAGTCGGATACAAATGCCCCAATCAAGCAACCTACCAAAGCACTGGAAATGGCCCAACCAATTTCTATAGGTGTTAACTGAAAATAGCGGGTTAAATTCCCGATAGCGCCTGAAATCACAGCGGTATCATACCCAAATAATAAGCCGCCCATTGCGGCACTTAAAGCTATAAAAAGGATGTAATTGTTTTTGTTTTGGCCCATAGACTATAGGTTTTGTTGTAAGAATTTTTTAATTTCAAGATTAATCTGCCACTGATTTGATAATGGCTTCAAGGTAAAGGGTGCTTGAGGCATGTAAGGAAATGGCCCGAATTCGGGCGTGATGCTTATGGCATCAGTATTAAGTTTTTCCTGTTTTTCAATGATTTGCTTCCACCAAAATAAAAACAGGTTCAAATGCTTTTCCCATTCGGGAGCAAAAGGATGATTCACTTGCGGACTTTGTTCAAAGCCAACTCTGGCATGAATGTGCTTGATATTAGGGTATACTTTGGACAATAAATCTTGTTGATCTTGTAAATCACTTTCAGATACTACACAAAAATGAGAGAAATCTGCAATGAGCTTAATTTTTGGAAATACATCTATATAGTTTAAGAGTGTCTTTAAATGAAAGGAAAACCGACCCCGATGAATCTCATGCCAAATCGGAATGCCGGATTTTTTAGAAATTTGCTCGGTGATTTCAATGATTCTGCAATTGTCACTAAAATCGAAAAAATCTTTTCCGGTATGTGAATTGATATAATCCGGTTGAAGCGCTGTTAAGAAATTCAATCTTTGGGTTATCCTTTCTATATACTCGTTTACGGATTCCTTTTGGTTAGAGAGAACTTGTTGCGCTATGAATATGAAATCCTTATTTTTAGTACTTCTTATGATTTGCAATTCCTGAAGCAATTCGGCAACAAAAGAATCATCCTCCGGAACATTAATTTCAAAGCCATCGTAACCGCTTTCTATCACTTTAGAGAGAAACGCTTTGGCCGACAGCTGCTCACAACCCCAATAGGTACAAATGTATTTGATCTGCATGCTTACCTTGAAAACAATATTGGATTAATAGGTGAATTAATGACTTCTCCAATTGTTGCGCCGGGACACCAGGTATTCCAATCATGTACTTGGTTTTTATTTTCCGGATTTTTTAAAATCATGTCCTTGTCCATGTAAATTATTGTCATCACTTTCCTCATGTCGTTAGTTACATTGGCTCCGGCTCTATGAAAAACCCAACCAGAATGAAAACTAATCTCTCCAAGATCGAAGGCTTCTATCACGTGTTTAAAGTCGGTAACTCTTAATCTTTCCTGAATCAGCGCTTCACTTGTATCTCCGATTTCCAATTCTCTGCCTTCAACAATAATATGACTCCCGGCACTAAACTCTAATGGTCCCATCTCGAGAGGTGTTGCTTGCAATGGTATCCAAGCCGTTATGGTTTTATCGGTTTCTAATGGCCAATAATACTGGTCGGCATGCCAGGGTGTAATTCCTCCGCCACCTTCTTTAAACAGAGCTTGATCGTGATACAGTCGAACACCGTCGACTTCCATCAAATCTGAAGCAATTTTAGCAATACGTTTGCTAAAAATTAGTTCTTTAATTAAACTGTTTTCCAGCCATAAATTGAACAATTGTAAAAAAGCTTTCCCATAGGTTGTCCTGTCTTCCAAAGCCTTTTGTTCCTTATTCATCAACTCAACTTGTTGTGAAATTACTTCATTAAAGTAAGCCACTACTTCGGGAGGTAATACTTCTTTCAATTTAATAAATCGATTCGCTTGATAAAACTCGATTTGCTCTCGGGTCAATTCATACGGTTTGTACAGAAAATCAGCTATTGGTTTGGGTATCGTTTGCATAGTATTAAATATAGTTTTGGTAAACATTTAGTCATAAGGACCAAGACAACTACCATTAGAATAACAAAATTAATTATTGACTGTTGATAGAATTAACAGTAATTTGTTCAATTATAATACTATATTGAATAATTTTGAAAAGAAACTACCCTACAAAAGTTTATATAAAATATGAAAGCTGTTTTAGAAGACATCCAAGCCGCCAAAGGAAATTCGAGTTTTTATGCTTATCGCTTGCGTGTACCTTTTTTTGAATTTAAATGGCATTACCATCCGGAATATGAATTGACTTATATAATTAAAGGAAGCGGATACAGAATTGTTGGCAATTCTTATGATGATTTTGCAAGCGGTGATTTAGTATTATTAGGTAGTAATTTACCCCATACTTGGTCCGGAAAAACCAACAATGAAGCATATTCCGAAGCCATAGTCATACAATTTTCTGAGGCATTTATAGCACCATTCTTAGGACTAAACGAAAGTGTTTTAATAAAGAAAATGTTGAACAATACCGCCCGTGGGATAAGTTTTGAAATCACAGAAGAATTGGAGTCTAAAATGATAGCATTAACCGAAGTTAAAGGTTTAGTGAGGATTTTGAGGTTAATTGCTATTTTAGATTTACTATCTAAACAAGACAACACTTTTATAAGCACAAATACTTTTCACAACGTAGTTTCGAAAAAAAACGGCCTCCGCATTAATAAAGTTTGTTTGTTCATTCAAAACAACTTCAATAACAAAATCGCTCTGAAACAAGTGGCCGATTTACTTCATTTGACAGAAAGCAACTTTTGCAAGTTTTTTAAAAAAGCCACCGGAAAAACGTATTCTGATTATTTGAACGAAATGAGAATTAACGAAGCTTGCCGATTATTAGTGCAAACTGAAAAATCTGTTAACCAAATAGCTTTTGACTGTGGCTTCGAAACACTAAGCTACTTTAACAGAGTATTTTTAAATAAAAAAGGGATTACACCTTCAGGCTACAGAAAACAGAATCTTGTTTGATTTTTTAAGGGTAAAACATACTTAAC
>JBIIXM010000193.1:0-3865 GCA_044338435.1 Flavobacterium sp.
CCAACGTGATACGGCAACGACATCGACGTATATCTGATTTTTACCGGGAACATCTCTACCAAGAAAGCCGCTATTGGTCCGTATACCATGGTTACAAAAATAACCTGTACAAATACCATTAATACTAAAAACCACATATCGCCGGAGTTAATTTTTTTGGTGACTTTTGTCTCGATTTTGTCTTTGCCTTTGTCGTCCAACATCAACTTACCGTTTTCGAAATGTTTGGTTTTAATTTCTTCTACCGCAGTACCGTCAGTATAAGCTTTGGTAGTAGTATAAATAGAATCCATTTTAGTAGCATCCACTTCTTTCATAGTAGGCACCACTTTGGTTTGCTCCACAATTTCGGTTTTATTGGCTAAGTCGGTTGTAGCATACATGGCACGGTAAATTGGTCGGTACAATACAATAGCCAACAACATTCCGGCCATCATGATTACTTTTCTGCCCCATTTATCACTCAACCAACCAAAGAATACAAAGAAAGGTGTGCCTAAAATTAAGGCAATCCCCAACAACATGTCTACTTGCGAAGAGTCGATGCTTTGAACCGTTTTTAAGAAGTTCATGGCATAAAACTGACCGGTGTACCAAACTACCCCTTGCCCCATAGTAGCGCCGAATAAGGCTAACAAAACAAACTTTAAGTTGTATTTGTTTCCGAAACTTTCTTTTAACGGATTGGTCGATGTTTTACCTTCCGATTTGGCTTTGGCAAATACCGGCGACTCATCCATGTTTTTACGGATCAAGTACGATACATACACCATTAGGATAGATACCCAAAACGGTACTCTCCAGCCCCAATCGTCAAAAGCTTCTTTAGACATAGACGCTTTGGTAATCAAAATCACCATCAACGAGATGAACAAACCAACCGTAGCGGTAGTTTGAATCCACGACGTCCAGTAGCCCTTTTCGCCTTTAGGCGCGTGCTCTGCCACATAGGTAGCCGCACCACCGTATTCTCCTCCTAAGGCCAAACCTTGCAACAAACGCAAGATTAACACCAATACCGGGGCCACAAAACCAATGGTCTCATAACTCGGAATACATCCAATAACAAAGGTAGCACCACCCATTAGCATTAGGGTGACCATAAAAGTATACTTTCTTCCGATAATATCGCCTAAACGACCGAAGAATAAGGCGCCAAACGGACGTACTACGAAACCGGCCGCAAAGGTGGCCAAAGTAGACAAGAAAGCCGCGGTTGGGTTGTCGGTTGGGAAAAATTTGGTTGATAATACTACGGCCAAACTACCGAAGATGTAAAAATCATACCACTCAATCATGGTGCCCATAGAGGAAGCAGAAATCACTTTCCAAATCCCTTTTGTTTTTTTATCGCTCATACTGTATAAAGATTAAATTGGTTATTAGAAACTGTAAGCACAAGACACCATGGCTCTGAAATTGCCTACTTTTTTATTGTTACCGTCAAAAGTAGCATCAGGCTTGATATCTCCCCAAGTAGCACCGGTGTATTCAATCTCCGGAGTTACTCTGAATTTGTTTTGTTTAAAATCAACACGGGCCGAAACACGCATTACGTTATCTACGCCGCGGTTTCCCGAGAAACCTCTGCCGTACAAAGTAGTGGGATTGTCTTTGCTTACCCCATCGTTTTTAGTGTACCCAAAGAACAAGCCCGGGGCTACACTTTTACCATTGCCGGCAATGTCTACCCACATGGCGGTGGTTTTAATTCCTTCATAAGTTTCTACTTCACCCGGTGTGGTGTAGCCGGCAAAACCACCCAACATTACAAAGTTGTACAAGTTTTTACCGCTGATTCCGTACGCTTTGATGTGGAATTTATCGTTGTTGTATTTAAAGTATCCTACTACCGAAGTGGTATTTACTTTTTCTTTAGAAGCTAAACCATTGCTTACGGTTACAGGCTGTAATGACTTGTATTCAAATCCTAAACCGGCAATCCAAGTTTTGTTTTTAAATTGTAACTGACCGTGTAGTGTTGGCAACGGTGAGTTGAACGAAGCCGAGTTTTGCGTACCCCCTGTTGCGGTAGCGGTAGTAAACTCTCTTTCTTTGTAAGCGGTAAAGGCAAACGACAATTCTTTAGTCAAATTTTGCTTGATGCGTGCTTGCGATACCCAACCAAACGGGTTAAACATAATACCGGTACTAAAGTTGGCTACACCCGGAAATACTTCCGGTATAAAAGTTGGGTACCAAGTTTGTCCCAAAGTTAAAGTGGTTTTTTCCCACTCCATGTTCACATAGGCATGACGCAAACGGAACAAACCGATAGAGGCTTCGGTATTCCCAAAGAAATCACCTTCTAAGGTTCCGGTGGTTTTGGCTCCCCAAACATCGGGTCCTTTGGCTTTAACGCCCAAACGCGATACTACTGAAAGGAAGTTAGAAGCGCCGGCATCGTTTAAATCATCACCGTTAGCATCGAGTTGCTCATCTAACGGATAGAGGTTCAAATTATACTCGCGTACCTGTGCAGAACGACGGGTATCCCAAATATAATCGGTTCGAACAAAACCGTAAACGCTCACATCCCACTCTTTAGCGGCCGGAGCGGCAGGTGCAGCTGGTGTTGCGGCTGCCGGTGTTTGCTGTGCATAGCCTGATAAAGAACAGGCGGCAAACGTTAACATTAGTAATTTTTTCATAATTCAAATAATTGGTTTTGGTTATTTTTTGTGCAGCCAAATTCCAATATTTAACCATTGAAAAAAATTACGATATATATTGTTGTAAAATACTATAGTTAATCTTTGAAACGCTCCCATTTTATGAGCATGAACTTATCTCCCAATTCGGTGATAATCATCCCGGCGCCTTTCAAAACTTCTTTATTTTTAAGAAATTCCACCAATTCTAAGTGGTTGTATATCTTGTACGTAGGATGGTAATCGGTATGATTGGGTTTGGAGATTTTAAACTCCTTAACCCAGTTGCTTACTGTAACATGCGAAACCCCGATAATACGTTCTATTTCGCGGTAACTCAAGCCTTCCAGATACAGTTGCAATGCCTTGGTGACATAGTAACTATCGATCTTTTTACCCAGCTTGTTGACGGTAAAGTAGTAATTACACTTTTTACACAAAAACCTTTGTCTATCCTTAATTACGCCGCTTTTTACTATCGCATCACTTTGGCATTTGGGACACGCTATAATCTCCATATATATAAATTTTGCATAAATATACTTATTTAGCAAATATACAAAAGCATTTAATGCACTTTTTTTAGTAAAAAATTAGAGAGAGTGTAATTTTAGGGGGTAAAAAATGAAGAATTAAGAATTTTAATTACAAATGGAATTATAGATGTGAGATGTGAGATAAGAGATGTGAGCTAGTCCTTCGAACTTTCGGCAAGCTCAGGGCAACAATAACGTGCCTTTGTGTTACTAGCGCTAATCCTCTCTTAACCATCAAACACAATCGTATGCACCGTGTCATCCTGAGCCTGTCGAAGGGTTATGTTCCTTTTCATGTCGCGAGAAGGTAACACCGAGAATACTACGTCTGTTCGTCCTTCGGACTAGGGTCACGAAGGTTTGGAAGATTCACGGAGTTGGGTGCGATACCCTTTTGATTAATTCACTATTAGGCAATTACTTTATGAAAAACTTTTATCTTAGCAACCCGGAGAGCAATACTAACCAACAAAACAATGCTACTCCTTTATCGCATCAATATAAAACATTGGTTGAATTTACTAGATTAACAATTTAATGAATAAGATTTTTCTATTATTGGTCTTATTGGCAAACTTTTCATTTTCTCAAAATGATTATGCCACTCTATACATAGCAAGGCCTAAAGTTTTCACTATTGCAAGTCAGGATGTTAAAATAGTAATTAACTCCCAAGAG
>JBIIXM010000194.1:0-3858 GCA_044338435.1 Flavobacterium sp.
AATTGTCGTTTTTCGAATTGACGTACACGCGTTTGATGCAACGTATGGATGAGAGCAAAAGCTACTACAAAGATGCTTTAGCTAATCCTTTCGACTACAAAGCAGACGAGACTTTTAATGCCGATTATGAAAAATTGCCGTATTGTAAATCGACTAAAGAATTAAAAGAAAGATGGCGTTTGCAAGTCAAGCTTTCTGCTTTATCCGGCCTAGTAGAAAAACAAAAGCTAGAAGAAGACAAAAAGAAAAATGCAGAAGCCGGTAAAAATGATGCACCAAAGTCTTTTGAACAAATGGAAAAAGAATCCAGAGAAGCTACTCTGAGTTCTTTGAATGACAATTTCAGTTTTATAAAAGACTTAGACCGTGAAGATTGGTTTTCGGTTTACGTGAACGCTATAGTTTCTCGTTTTGACCCACATACTTCTTATTTGGGTCCTGAAGATAAGAAAAGGTTTGATATAAGTATAAGTGGTAAATTTGATGGAATCGGAGCGCGTTTACAAAAAAAAGGTGACTTTACTGAGATTTCTGAATTGATTTCCGGGGGTCCGGCTTGGAGAGGCAAACAATTAGAATCGGGTGATATTATTTTGAAAGTAGCCCAAGCCAATGGCGAACCGGTTGATGTAGTGGGCATGCGTTTAGACGATGTTGTCGCAAAAATAAAAGGGCCTAGAGGAACAGAAGTGCGCTTGACCGTAAAAAAACAAGACGGAACCATCAAAGTGATTACCATCATCAGAGATCAGGTTGAAGTTGAAGAAACTTACGTAAAATCAAGTGTGGTAGAAAAAGACGGCTTCAAATACGGGATTATTTATTTGCCGAAGTTTTATATCGATTTTGAAGATCAAAACAGCCGTGATGCCGGGAAAGACGTTGCCATCGAAGTGGAGCGTTTGAAAAAAGAAGGCGTTCAAGGAATTGTAATGGATGTTAGAGATAATGGTGGCGGTTCTTTGAAAACGGTAGTGGATATCGCAGGTTTATTTATCGAACAAGGTCCGATTGTACAAATCAAATCGGCTGCCGGCAAGAAAGAAGTGTTATACGATCGTGATGCAAAAGTACAATGGGACGGTCCATTGGTAGTGATGATTAACGAGTTTTCGGCTTCTGCATCCGAGATTTTAGCCGCTGCTATTCAGGATTACAAACGAGGTGTTGTTATCGGAAGTAAACAATCTTACGGAAAAGGAACGGTTCAAAATGTAATCGATTTGAATCAGTTTGTACGCGGTAGTACTTACGGTGATTTGGGTGCTTTAAAAACAACCACTCAAAAATTCTATCGCATTAACGGTGGTTCTACTCAGTTAGAAGGGGTGAAAAGCGACATTGCCATTCCGGACAAATACGCTTACCTAAAAATGGGGGAACGCGATATTGAGAATGCCATGCCTTGGGATAAAATTGATCCTGCCAATTATAACATTTGGGACAAACAAAACAATTTTGATTTGGCCATTAAAAAGAGTAGAGCGCGTATGCAAGCCAATCCGCAATTGCAACTGATAGACGACAATGCCAAGTGGTTGGATGAACGTAACAAGGAAAATGTGTACAGCTTGAACATTGATAAGTTTAAAGCGGAACAAAAAGCCTTGGAAGAGAAAAACAAAAAATACAAACCTATTGCCGATTACAAAAATGAGTTTGTTTTCAATTCTTTGCCTTACGAGTTAGAAGCCATGGATAAAGATAATGTACTGAAAGAAAAACGCGAAAGATGGCACGAAAGCTTGTCTAAAGATATTTATATCGAAGAAGCCATTCACATCTTAAACGATTTGCAAATGGAAAACAACAAAGGACTTTCCAATAAAGTAAAGAAAGAAAAAGTGGTAATAAAATCATAAACCCATATAACAGTTAAAGCCACCATATCGGTGGCTTTTTTAGTTTTAGTGTATTGCCTTTTTCTTCTTTTTAATCTTCACCGGTACTCTTTTGTTCAATGTTTTTACCACTCGTTAACTTTATTGGCGTCCATTTTTAAGAAAATAAAAAGTAAAATGGTGAAACCCCATAAACCGGAACCTCCATAAGAGAAGAAAGGTAACGGTACGCCAATAGTTGGAAAAACACCAACCACCATGGCAATATTCACAAAGAAGTGGATGAATAAAATTCCGGCAACGCAATAACCGTAAACCCTACTGAATTTGGTTTTTTGTCGCTCAGCCAAGTAAATGATCCGGATGATTAGCACTACAAATAGGGCAATGACAAATAGTGAACCCAAAAATCCCCATTCTTCGCCTACGGTAGTAAAGATGTAATCGGTATGTTGTTCGGGTACAAAACCACCTTTGGTTTGCGTACCTTCTAAATAGCCTTTCCCAAACCAACCACCGGAGCCAATGGCAATTTCCGATTGGTTGGTGTTGTATCCAACGCCTTTCATATCAACTTCTTTTCCTAAAAGGATGTTGAAACGATCACGATGGTGTTGTTTAAAAACATTTTCAAAAACATAATCTACCGAAAACACAAACCCTGATATACCGACAAAAATAATCGCACTTAAAATCCAGTTCCGGTTAATAATTCGGCTTCGGTAATAAATAAATATGATGATTGCCAACGCAATACCGATAATTACTAACGGTTTCAGCATTAAAGCCATCACAAACAAAACGATAGCGATAAATCCCGTCCATAAATACCATGACGGTAAACCTTCGCGGTACAAAACTAAAATGAAAGCACTGTAAATTAAAGCACTACCGGGATCGGGTTGCGGTAGAATAAGCAATACCGGTAAGGCTAGTATGAGTAAGGCTTGTACTTGTCGATTAAAGTCTTTTAAATTGACCTGTACATCACTTAAATATTTGGCCAAAGCTAAGGATGTGGCCGCTTTAGCAAACTCGGACGGTTGTAGCGTAAAACTGCCTATGCCGTACCAACAACGCTGACCGGCTATGGTTTTTCCAAAGGCAAAAAGGCCAACCAAGGATAAAAGTGAAACCGCAAATATAATACTCGAATATTTTTCGTAGAACTTAGCATCTACCGATAAAACAATAAAGATGATAGGAATGGAAAACAGGATGAACAAGAATTGTTTTCCGTAAATCTGACTGAAATCAAAAATAGACGTTTCCCCTTCAATCGATGATAAGGAAGAAGAATAAATGTTCAGCCAGCCCAATATGACCAATATCAGGTAAATCACTACGCTAATCCAATCTAAATTATTGGTAACACTTTGGTTTCTCATAAACTGAAATTATCCTTGTGAGGCTGCACTTTTAGTGGCGGCGCTGCTGTCTTTTGCGGCCGGTTTTAAAAGTGTATTGGTTTTGGTGACATTGATTAACGTATCTTTTATCGGATTTTTGATAAAACGATTGTATTCCGGGCGTAAATCTCGGGCTAAAATACGGGTTTCTAAATCTTTGCGAGTGATTTTACCACGAATGTATTTTTCAAGCATCAAACTGGCAATCGGTCCGGCGATAGTCGCCCCATAACCTCCGTTTTCTACCAAAATAGCAATCGCAATTTTCGGATTGTCTTTAGGTGCAAATGCCACAAAAATGGAGTGGTCTTTCAGCTGTACCCTTTTTCCGTCTATGATGGTAAAGTTTTCCGCAGTACCGGTTTTACCGCAAATGTCAATACCTTCCACTCTTAAACCGCTGGCAGTACCAAAGTTGTAAACATCGAACAAACCGCTAACCATAGTTTCAAAATGCTCTTTGTTTACGGTAGTTACGTGTTTGGTTCTGAATTTTTTATCGATGACTTCGCCTTTGATTTTTTTGATGATATGCGGTGTGTAATAGTAACCGCGATTGGCTACAGTAGCCATCATATTGGCCAATTGAATAGGTGTCATTAAGACTT
>JBIIXM010000195.1:0-3857 GCA_044338435.1 Flavobacterium sp.
TATTGTTGTTCAATACTTTTGATTACAAATCACCGGAAGACTTTATCTATTATATCTTATTTGCTGCCGAGCAACTGCAGTTGAATCCGGAATATTTTCAGTTGGAATTGTTAGGTAAAATAGCTGAAAACGACGCGCTTTACAATATCGCTTACCAATACATTCGCAACGTTACTTTATTGGATGTCAGCAATGTGATTAATCCGTTTACCGAAGCTGAAACCCGAGAACACTTTATCTTATTACACTCATGAGAATCATCTCGGGCAAATACAAAGGCAGACGAATCATGCCTCCTAAAAACTTACCCGTTCGGCCAACCACCGATATGAGTAAAGAAGCTTTGTTTAATGTGCTGAACAACCATTTCAATTTTTCGGAATTAAGCATATTGGAATTGTTTGCCGGAACGGGCAGCATTAGTTACGAATTCGCCTCGCGTGGCAGCGCTCCCATTTTGTGTATAGACGGCGATATGGGCTGTGTGAACTTCATCAAAAAAACGGCTAAAGAATTCGATTTCGACATTACGGCCATTAAAAGTGATGTATTCAAATTTTTAGAAAAACACCGCGGTACTTACGACCTTATTTTTGCCGATCCACCTTACGGTATGTCGCAACAAGAATTTGAACAAATCATCAACTTAATTTTTGAAAACGAATTGTTAGACGAAGAAGGCATGTTGGTTGTTGAACATTCGAAGTACACCAAATTAGAGCAGGCGCCGAATTATTCCTTCCAAAAAAACTATGGCGGTTCAGTGTTTAGTTTCTTTGAATTTGAAGCAGAAGAAGACGAAGACGAGGATAACGAAGAAGTCTAAAGTACTACAGCCGGTGAACCTTAGCCCCGATAGGAATGGAAATCCTTTGGCCTGAACTTATTTCAGGACAAAGATTGCAATGTATAGCGGGACGACTAGTGAAAGAAAATCAATTGGTGTGCTCCTAAAAACCCAGCCACTTAGCGACTCAGTTACTTAGCAACTATAAAAAAAAGCAGACCTATAAGCCGGATTCTGTTCTCATCTTTTGGGACAAGACCTTATCATTTATCTGGACTCGTTGTTGCCAACGCGTTCTAGCTTCCTACCCTTCGACAACGGACGAGTAGCCCTTAAATGCCGATATACTTGGAATTTCACCGCATAGAGTTTACCTGGTTTCACTACAGCCTTACCTGTACATACTTTCTGTTGCACTTGTCCTCGTTTTTCAACGGACGGGCGTTACCCGCTATGCTACTCTGTGGTGTCCGGACTTTCCTCCCCAATGGCTTGGAGCGATAAGGCGGTCTGCGGGGCAAAGGTAGAATATTAGATATTAAATTTTAGATATTAGACATATTTAATATTTAAAATTTGATATTTGATATTTCAAAACCTATATTTGTAATCCGATAAAAATCTATGGAACAATTTGTAGTATCAGCCCGTAAGTACCGTCCGCAAACGTTTAAAGACGTTGTGGGTCAACAGGCTATTACCAATACGTTACTCAATGCCATAGAGAACAACCACTTGGCTTCTGCCCTGTTGTTCACCGGTCCGCGCGGTGTGGGTAAAACCACTTGTGCCCGTATCTTGGCGCGAAAAATTAACCAACCCGGTTATGATGACCCGAATGAAGATTTTGCTTTCAATGTATTTGAATTGGATGCGGCTTCCAACAACTCGGTGGATGACATCAGGAATTTGATTGATCAAGTTAGAATCCCGCCACAAACAGGGCAATATAAAGTCTATATTATAGACGAGGTTCATATGTTATCGTCGGCTGCTTTCAATGCATTTTTGAAAACTTTGGAAGAACCGCCGAAACACGCCATATTCATCTTGGCTACCACGGAAAAACACAAAATTATTCCGACCATTTTATCGCGTTGTCAGATTTTCGATTTCAAACGCATTACCGTTAAAGATGCCAAAGAGCATTTGGCAGAAGTAGCGGCGAGTCAGGGCGTGCAATTTGAAGACGATGCCTTGCACATTATTGCGCAAAAAGCCGATGGTGCTATGCGTGACGCTTTGTCAATTTTTGATCGAGTGGTTTCGTTTTGCGGTACTAATTTGACCCGTCAAGCCGTAACCGAAAACTTAAATGTACTCGATTACGAGACATATATCAATATGACCGATTTGTTATTGGAGAACAAAATCCCGGAAGTGTTATTGGCCTATAACGAGATTTTATCCAAAGGCTTTGATGGTCATCATTTTATAGCCGGTCTGGCCTCGCATTTCAGAGATTTGTTAGTGGCCAAAAATATCGCTACGCATTCTTTAATGGAAATGGGTGAAGCTGCACAAGCCTTATACCAACAGCAATCGCAAAAAACCGAACAGGAATTTTTACTGAAAGGCATTGACTTAGCCAACGATTGCGATTTGAAATACAAAACATCACAAAACCAACGCTTGTTGGTAGAACTTACCTTGATGCAAATTGCCTCTGTCACTTTTGATGGAGAAAAAAAAAAGCTGATTTCATAATTCCGCCTACGTATTACCGCAACAATAGTTATTCCATTACAGAAGTACAAAGTACGAAGTTGGAAGTACGAAGTGTGGAAACTCCTGCATTAGATGAGAAGGCAGAAAAACCAACAACCAACAACGTAGAAGTACAAAGTACGAAGTTGGAAGTACGAAGTGAAGAAAACAAAGTTGTCGAACCGTCAACTGACAACCAGCAGCCATCAACCAACAAGGAAGAAGTACAAAGTACAAAGTTGGAAGTACCAAGTGAAGAACCCAAAGTTGATGAAGTATCATTAACTATCAACCAACAACCTACAACACACAACATACAACCTACAACAGCGCCCAAACCCGAAACCCGCAACTCGGAACCCGCAGCAGTTAAAGTCTCCGCACTTTCCTTGGCCAGTATTCGGGCGAAAAAAGAAATGGCGGAAGCCCAAAAGACGGTGGTAAAAGACACGCAGCAATTGCCGAGCGAGCCGTTTACCGAAACCGAAATGCTGGAGCAATGGCTAAAATATGCGCAACGCATGGAAGACAAAGGCTACCGCATAGTCGCTTCTTTACTAACCATTAATGATCCTATTTTGGATGGCACTACTATCATTCACGAGTTGCCGAATGAAAGTTCGAAAATCGACTTTGAGAAAGAAAGACCGGAACTTTTAGGTTATTTGCGTGGCAAATTGCACAACCACGACATTCAAATTATAGTAAAAGTAAATGAAACTTTAGTGGTCAAAAAAGCCTTTACCAACCAAGACAAATACAATCGTTTGGTGGAAATCAATCCGAATTTAGAGATGTTAAAAAAGATGTTCGACTTGGATGTTTAAAGCGTTCCTTGGTACATTGCTTTCACAATACCGTCGGCTAAACCAATCTTTGGCACGTACAACTGTCGTGCGCCACTCCATTTCATAGCATTCAAATACACTCGCGTGGCCGGTATGATTACGTCGGCACGGTCGGTGTTCAAAGCCAGTTCGGCAATTCTTTGTTCGTAAGTTAATGAACTCAAATATTGGTATTGCGCATTCAAGTACAAATACGACAATGGTTTGTCTTGCATTTTACCCGACAATTTAAAGAGCTTATTGATGTTACCGCCGGAGCCGATTAAAATGACATTTTCGTATGGTTCGGTTTGGACTCTAATCCACTTTTCAATTTCTTCCCAAACAATATCGGTCACCATATTATTGAGCAAGCGAACGGTGCCGATTTTAAACGATTTTGAGGTTACCATTTTACCGTCGGCAAACAAAGAGAATTCGGTACTACCGCCCCCAACATCGACATACAAATAAGTTTGATCGGTTTTTAAGAAAGAATGCAAATCGGAACTCGCAATTATAGTAGCTTCGATTTT
>JBIIXM010000198.1:0-3833 GCA_044338435.1 Flavobacterium sp.
AAGCAGTAATGGAATTTGGTTTGAAGAAGAAGGTTCACTACCGACTTATTCTGTAGCCGAAGTGCAAGCTGGGTTTAAAGCCCATCCTGAATTATTGGTTAGAACAGAAAAAATTTATAGAGATACTAAAGAAGACAGAGAAAACAAATCGCTTCAGCCAAAATTAAACCACAATAAAAAACGTGAAATTTTAACCAGAGAAGCTTCTGAAGCTATGGTGGCCAATGCTCACTACGTGGTTGAAGGTGCTAACCTTAAAAGAAACGAGTACGGAAGTAAATTGTTTGCCGATTTCTTCTTCTTTATTACCGGATTCCACGGATTCCACGTATTCTCGGGAGTAATTATCAACATTATTATTTATTTCAATGTTCTTTTAGGAACGTATGAAAAAAGAAGAAACTATGAAATGGTTGAGAAAGTGGGGCTTTATTGGCACTTTGTTGACTTAGTTTGGGTATTCGTATTTACATTCTTCTACTTAGTTTAATCGCTGTTAAAAATTTATATTATCATGGGACACGAGCACGTATCAAATACAAAAAGAATCTGGCAAGTTTTCGGAATTCTATCAATAGTAACAATAGTTGAAGTTTACTTAGGAATCTTAAGACCGGATTTCTTAGTGATGAATGATTTCATTTCTATGAACCTTTTAAATTGGGTTTTCATTATCTTGACACTTTACAAAGCTTATAAAATTACATGGGTTTTCATGCACATGGAAGGTGAAAAAGCTAGTTTACGTTGGGCCGTTGTGGCCACCGTTATTTTCCTTGTATTATATTTACTTTTTATATTGTTAGTCGAAGCAGATTATATCTACGGGATTTTTAAAGATTCTACTATTAAATGGAATTTTTAACACTATATTAATTCAAAAAAAAGGGTACGCATTGCGTACCTTTTTTTATTTTTGTACTGCTAATATTTTAGTTCGCCATGAAAAAAAACTTGGTCCTTTTTGTACTGTTCATCTTGCCTATAGTAGCTTATCTTTTCTTTGCTTCCGGCGTGAACAGTTTTATCACCTTACCCACAATTACTCCAACTATTCCGGATGTAAATTCGCAGTGGACTTCTTTAAACGGGGAAAAAGTTACGCTAAACAATAAAATAACTATTTTAGGTTTTACCGGTCAAGACATTATGCCCAACAGCGGTAACTTTTTTACGTTAAACCAAAAAATTTACAATAAGTATCGCGAGTTTAAAGACTTCCAAATGGTGTTTATTGCACCGGATGGTACCCAACAACAAGCCCAAACCCTTTTAAAAGAATTAGGGAAAATTGCCAATGTCTCCGGTTATCATTTTGTGTTTGCTTCTCCGGATGCTATTACAGCTTACCACAAAGAATTAAAATTATTGGGGAAATTGGATGAGAAAGCCGGTAATCCTAATGTTTATATTATTGATAAGAAAAGAAACCTACGCGGTAGAAAAGGGAAAAGTGTGCAAGGGGAACCCGAATATAAGGAAGGCTACAACACTACATCAGCCTCTGATTTGCACAACGATATGATGGATGATGTAAAAATTATCCTGGCTGAGTATCGTTTGGCTCTGAAACGCAATAACGCCAACAGAAAAATCTAATATGAAAAATAAATCTTATATAGGCCTTTCTTTTATAGTCTTGATCTTCGGTATTATTTTTATTCCGAAGATTATAAACAGGATTAAAAACAATACGGTTGTCCAAGGTGATCGTATTGATGCAGTTTCTAATCACAAAAATGCTGAAACGGATTTACTTACTTTAGGCAAAGCACCGAAGTTTGCGCTTACCGATCAAAACGGCACTAAAGTTACCAATGAAACTTACAAAGGGAAAGTTTTTGTTGTAGAGTTTTTCTTTTCTACCTGTCCGTCCATTTGTCCTATCATGAACCGTAACATGGCAGAAATTCAAAACAAGTTTTTCGGAAATCCTAATTTCGGGATAGCGTCAATAACCATTAATCCGGAATATGATACAGTAGCGGTTTTGAAAGAGCACGCTGCTCAAATCGGTGTCAAATCGTCTAATTGGCATTTGATGACCGGAGACAAAGCATACATTTACAACATTTCAAATAAAGGATTTAATATCTATACCGGTGAAAACGGTAAAGCGGCCGGCGGATTCGAACATTCCGGCTTATTTGCTTTGATTGATAAAGAAGGCAATATTCGTTGCCGAAAAGACGGACACGGAAATCCTATTATGTATTACGACGGATTGGAAAAAGCCGGCGTAAAAGCTATTATTGAAGACATTAAAAAATTATTAAATGAGTAATACCAAACCAACCACACTGGAGAATAAGTTTAAAGGGTCGATTATAGCGGTGTCTATTATCATACCCGTAGCAGTAGCCGTTTTGTTTTCCGTTAAGTTAAAAGATTTCGGTTTTGATGTAGCGCCTTTGTCTTTTTTGCCGCCTATATATGCGGGAATTAATGGACTAACAGCCATTTTGCTGGTAGCAGCTGTTATGGCTATTAAAAAAGGGAATCGAAAACTACACGAACGATTAATGACTTTTGCCATTGCCTGCTCGGTGGTGTTTTTGGTGATGTACGTGGCCTATCACATGACTGCGGATTCGACGAAGTTTGGCGATACCAATTTAGACGGAAGCTTGGATGAAGCCGAAAAATCTGTTGTCGGTGGCATGCGATATTTGTATTATTTCATTTTGTTGACACACATTGCCTTGTCGGTTATCATCATTCCAATGGTATTGTTTACTTATGTCAGAGCTTTAGCAGAGCAATTTGACAAACATAAAAAATTAGCCAAAATTACCTTCCCGATTTGGTTGTATGTAGCTGTAACCGGAGTAGTGGTTTATTTGATGATATCACCCTATTATGCCCACTAAGTCATCTATTTCAATCATATTTCACAAACTCTTTTTGAGTATTTGTATATTGCTGCTGTCAGTAGCAGCTAATGCGCAATGTGCCATGTGTAGAGCTGCTTTAGAAAGTTCTGGGAATGCAGTTAAAGCCGAAGCCGTAAACGATGGTATCGTTTTCTTAATGGCTATTCCATACATCATTGTGGCTGGGATTGGTTTTGTGCTCTATAAGATGTACTACAAGAAGAAATAACAAGAGATAAACTTAAAAAAGATAAATGCTAGGTGTCAATTCTCAAAAGATTGATGCCTCGCTTTTTTACTCTTATCGTATTTATTTAAAACTTGTGGTTTTCTTTATTCCATTCCGTCAATCTTAACGCTCATTTTCCCTGCTGTTGCAATAAAAGCGATTATGGCTTTGTCTGTAATTTCCACTTTCTCAAATTCAAAATCACCCATAGTGCCGTTTACAAAAACACCTTTCATGGGCGAATAGTTGCTCAAATACGGTAACATGCTTTTCTTGCCTTCTTCTAAATTATCTTTGATGGAATAGCGACAGTTTTCCTGTATTTTCTTCAAGATGACACCTTGTAAGAACCAATTGGCTGTTCGGGTTAACAAGCCTTTGGTGTCGAGCACATAATCCATTTGGTCAAAATAGATTTCTTTGGTAATTGGGTTGTAATTCGGAATCCCCGACAAATAAATGCTGCCGTTAATACTCCCGGACATTGCTAAGGCAATAATAATCTTTCCGTCTTTTTGCCATAAAGCTACATCTTCCACTACTATTTTTCGGCTACCCGAAGCAAATTCTTTTCCTTTGAAATTGGAGGTAATAATACGCGATGCACTATCATAAGTAGAGATAGCCGCCACATTAGCGGTTACAGTGTTGGGTATTTTTGTTACTGCTTTGAATTGAATAGCAGTACGGTCAAAAGTGTTTTTAGGTTGTAATCCAACCATGGTTTGCAT
>JBIIXM010000197.1:0-3833 GCA_044338435.1 Flavobacterium sp.
TAAAGATAACTTCATACGTATAATTGTGGGCTGTCATTACTTTGACAATCCATTGGTGTAATTCGGGTAAAGATTCCTGCTCGTTTAAAAGCGGAATGATAATGGATAGATTCATTAAAAATCCTCTCTTGTTTTTGATTTAAAAATAGCGGCAAGTATTAAGCCTAGGATAATTGAGCCAATCAACGATTGTACAATACCAAATAATTGACCCTTTACGGAAAACTGTGCGTTGGCTCTTGTGTCGCTCTCGGCTTTTGCAATTTGTTCGGCAGTACCACCAAATTTCTCTAACATTTCAACTTGAAATTTTACCAAATGCTCTGTAATTTGATCTCTGGCTTCTGTGTCGAAAATATTCAAAAGGAAAATATTGAAAGCGGTTGAAATTAGTATGCCAATTAATGCAGACAAGAAATAAGCAGTAAATCCTTCTTTAAAAGATAAGTTTCCTCCTTTTTCTTTTTTACAGCTACTTAATAAAAGTACACCAATGATTATCCAAACAGCTAATAATGAAAATCCAATCCACATATTAACAAAAAGTTTGAGATCGATTAAATACATGGCAACAGTTACCAAAACACCTATCAGACCGGAAATTAAACCATAATTAATGGCATTTTTTTTCAAGATTGCGTCCATAAAACTTATTTTAAATTAATTAACAAATATAGTAATTCCGCGATTACTTAGCAGTAAGTTGAAAACAATTAAAAAAAGTTACACTTGTCTTTGATTATTACAAAAAAATTGTATTTTTGCACACTCAAATTAAAAAACAAATTAGTAAAAGTTGTAGCCAGTTTACACCTTTCGAGTAGAAAGCTTCAAAACGAACTACTTCAAAAACATAAAAAGATTTATCATGAAAAAAGGAATTCACCCGGAAAATTACAGATTAGTTGCTTTCAAAGACATGTCGAACGAAGATGTGTTCATCACTAAATCTACAGTAGAAACTAAAGAAACTATCGTTCACGAAGGTGTTGAATACCCAGTGTACAAAATGGAGATTTCAAGAACTTCTCACCCGTTCTACACAGGTAAATCTAAACTTATCGATACAGCTGGACGTATTGATAAATTCAAAAGCAAATACGCTAAACACGCAAAATAGTAGTTTCAGTGTTCAAATTTTAGAAAGACCATTCACGAAAGTGAGTGGTTTTTTTATGCAATAAACTTTGCCCCGAGACCTTGCCGAACGGATTTTTTTTACAAACTTTGAACTCGCAACTTTTTTAATTCGCAATTGCAATGAACTACATACTTTTTGACGGAACGGTACGCAATGCCTTATTGCCTTTTACGTTTACCCGACCGGTTGCCGATATCCGCGTTGGGATACTAACCATTCGTGAAAAATGGGAAAAATACCTTGGGTATACCACTACCACCTTAACAGAGGAATACCTTTCAGAAAAATTCCCGATGGTGGAAATGGAAGACAATGTGATGATTAACGCTTCTTTTTTACCCAATGAAGTATTGGTTGAATTGGTAAAGAGTTTGGAAAAAAATCAAGCCATTTTCCAAGGTGATGAAGTAGTGGCTTTTTACACCAACGATACCCAAGAGGAAGTCGATTTTGATGCCTACGAAATCATCGAATATACCGAAGAAGGTCTTAAAATAGAACACACTTGGGATATTTTTGCCAAAAACGATGCGGCGCTTCGCGAAGATTTTGAACTCATTACCGAAGAGAGACATTCGCAACCCATTCCTAAAAGCGTTAATGTAATAGCTCCCGAAAATGTTTTTATTGAAGAAGGCGCTAAGTTGGAGTTTGTGACGTTAAACGCGTCAACCGGACCGATTTATATCGGGAAAAATGCCGAAATCATGGAAGGTTCTGTTATTCGTGGTCCGTTTGCTTTGTGCGAATCGGGTAGGGTGAAATTGGCGACTAAAGTTTATGGCGCGACTACTGTTGGTCCGCATTCTGTTATTGGAGGTGAAGTGAGTAACTCGGTTTTGATGGGTTATTCCAATAAAGGACACGACGGATTTTTGGGCAATGCCGTGTTGGGCGAGTGGTGCAATATCGGTGCCGACAGCAACAACTCAAATTTGAAAAACAATTACGAAGAAGTGCGTTTGTGGAGTTATGAAACGGAAGGTTTTGCCAAAACCGGTTTGCAGTTTTGCGGTTTAATGATGGGGGATCACAGCAAATGTGGTATCAACACCATGTTCAACACCGGAACGGTTGTCGGGGTTTTTGCCAATATTTTCGGAGCGGGCTTTCCGCGCAACTTTGTGCCGAGTTTCTCTTGGGGCGGCGCTTCAGGTTTTACTACTTACATTACCAATAAGGCTTTTCAAACGGCTAAAATAGTAATGGCACGTCGCAATGTAGCCTTTACCGAAGAAGACGCAAACATTTTACAACACGTTTTTGAAATAACACAGCAATACAGAAAAGAGTAGGTTATGTTGAGTATATTATTTTTTTATTTTATTTGGAAGAAATTTTCAGAACTCGCTGTTGGATACAATAAATCCAAACATAATGGTTGGTTCGGAATCTTGGTTTATGTTGGTGGATCGCTCTTTGTTGGATTGCTGCTAGGTGTTTTAAATGAGATTTTTGGTTGGGGAATTGATTTTGAAAATAATCCTGTGATTCGATTTATGGATATCCCTGTAGGTCTTTTATCCTGTTATATTTTGTATTTGATTTTAGATAAAAAATGGAAATCCGAAGTAGTTGAAATCGATTCTATTGATAATATCGGTAATTCAACAGATGAAGTTAATTAAATTTCACATTGCTTTTTAACTAACATAAAATATCTGAGTATATTTGTATCCTCAATTTTTGACAACGATTTCATCAATTGAGATTACTTATGGAAAATAAAAAGAAAGTCGCCTTTTATACTTTAGGGTGCAAATTGAATTTCTCTGAAACCTCTACTATTGCGAGAAATTTCCAAGACGAAGGTTTTGAACGCGTTGACTTTGAAGAAGTAGCTGATATTTATGTCATCAATACTTGCTCTGTCACCGACAATGCCGACAAACAATTCAAACAAGTTGTAAAAAAAGCGCTGAAGCTCAACGATAATGCTTTCGTGGCCGCAGTTGGTTGTTATGCCCAGCTAAAACCGGAAGAACTGGCCGCTGTTGATGGTGTCGATTTGGTTTTGGGCGCTACTGAAAAATTTAAAATCACCGATTACTTAGACGATTTGTCCAAAAACCAAATGGGCGAAGTGCATTCGTGCGAAATCGAAGAAGCCGATTTTTATGTCGGCAGTTACTCTATAGGCGACAGGACTCGTGCGTTTTTAAAAGTACAAGACGGCTGCGATTACAAGTGTACTTATTGTACCATACCGCTGGCCCGTGGTATTTCTCGCAGTGATGCATTGGACAATGTCTTGAAGAATGCCTATGAAATTTCCCAACAAGGTATCAAAGAAATTGTGCTAACCGGCGTAAACATCGGAGATTATGGTAAAGGTGAGTTCGGCAACAAAAAACACGAGCATACTTTTCTTGATTTGGTCAAAGCGTTAGACGAAGTGGAAGGCATCGAACGCTTGCGCATTTCTTCTATCGAACCCAATTTATTAAAAAATGAAACCATCGAATTTGTGGCACAAAGCCGCACTTTTGTCCCGCATTTCCATATTCCGTTGCAAAGCGGCAGTAACGATATTTTAAAGAAAATGAAACGCCGTTATTTGCGCGAAGTGTACGTCGACAGGGTAAATAAAATCCGTGAAGTAATGCCGCACGCTTGTATCGGTGTAGATGTTATTGTGGGCTTTCCGGGCGAAACGGATGAGCATTTCTTAGAAACGTACCACTTCTTAAAC
>JBIIXM010000196.1:0-3833 GCA_044338435.1 Flavobacterium sp.
GTATTAAGATTACAAATAAAATAATGGCAATTAATTACAACTTAGCAAAAGTATATGCGCTTTCAGACAATGACCCTGAATTCGTAATGCAAATCATCACTTTATTCGTTACCGAAGTTCCTGAAGATCTAAAGTTTGTGGAACAAGGCATCAAGGACAAAGATCATAAATTAGCCTATTCTTACGCGCACAAAATCAAACCTTCACTCGATTTGTTAGGGATGACCGTAGCACATCAAGAGATTTTAGAAGTAGAGGCTTGGACCAAAAGAGAAGGCAAACGCAAAGAAATCAACGACACTTTCGAAAGCATCAAAAGCCAAGTAGAAAAGGCTGTAAAAGAAATCAAAAAAGATTTCGAAGTATAAAAAATCAGAAGCGAATGGCTCGGGAATTATCGGTAATGGTAATTCCCGCTTTTCGTTATATCTCACTTTCAGTGAGGATTTCTCCCGAAGCTTCGGGACAATCGGGGCTAATTAGCCATCTATAAGCCTACTTTTCCGCAAATTAACTCAGTTACTTAGCCACTCAGCCACTTAAAAGATGAAAGCAACCATAGTCACCATAGGCGACGAAATTTTAATCGGTCAAATTGTCGATACCAACTCGGGTTACATCGCCAAAGCCTTAGATAAGATTGGCATACAAACCCACGAAATGCTGTCCATCTCCGATAATAAGCAGCATATTTTGGATACGTTTACCAAGCTTCAAAATCAAGTTGATTTGGTAATTATCACCGGCGGACTTGGGCCAACCAAAGACGACATTACCAAAAAAACCTTCTGTGATTATTTTAAAGATGTATTGGTGGAAGACCAAGCGGTTTTAGCGCATGTCACCGAAATCATAGAGAATTTTTACAAGCGTCCGATTAATCAGTTAAACAAAGAACAAGCTTTAGTGCCGTCGAAATGTGAAGTGCTTTTCAATAAAATGGGAACAGCGCCCGGCATGTGGATGAAAAAAGAGAACACTGTTTTTGTTTCTTTGCCCGGAGTGCCTTATGAAATGAAATATTTGGTAGACCAAGTGATTGTTCCGAAATTGGTTAAAGAATACCAGCGACCATACATAGTGCACCAAACCATTTTAACATATGGTCAAGGTGAAAGTATGGTGGCTGAACGAATCGAGGCTTGGGAAAATAATTTACCGCATTTTATCAAGTTGGCTTACCTTCCGGCACCAGGCAGGGTGCGATTGCGCTTAACAGCCAGAGGTGAAAACAAAGCCGTTTTAGAAAAAGCAGTACAGGAAAATGTGACTTCTTTAGCGGCGATAATAGGTGATATTATTGTAGGCTTTGATGAAGACGAAACGATAGAGGTAGTAGTAGGAAAAATGTTAGCGACTCAAGGAAAAACATTGGCAACGGCCGAAAGTTGTACCGGTGGCAAAATAGCACAAATGATTACTTCTGTTGCCGGAGCCTCGGGATATTTTAAAGGAAGCATAGTTTCTTATTCTAATACTGCTAAAACAACTGTGTTGGGCATCGAAGACGATTTTATCCAAAAACACGATGTGGTGAGTGCTGAAGTAGCAAAAGCTATGGCTACTAAGGTCAAACAATTGTTGCAAGTCGATTATGCTATTGCAGCTACCGGAAATGCGGGTCCGACTTCCGAGCCGGGGAAAGCTGAGGTAGGTGTTGTGTTTATCGCTTTGGCAACGCCAGAGACGGTTTTGGTGTCCGAATTTAATTTTGGACAACCACGAGAGAAAGTCATCGATAGAGCGGTTAATAAAGCTTTGGAAATGTTGCAACAAGCTATTTTGCGTAAAACCGTTTAGCTTGTTTTTAAGCTGATTATTAGTTAAATAAGTGAATTGGTTTTAGACAGTAAACTGCAAATCAAAAAAAAGAAAAAAATCTGCTGTATTTTTTTTGTTACAATGATTTATTTTCTGTAAGTTTGCACCCTGATTTTGAATAACGATAAAAGAAAAGCATAATGTCAAGAGTTTGTGACCTTACAGGTAAAAAAGCGATGGTAGGAAATAACGTTTCTCACGCTATGAACAAAACTAAGAGAAAATTTTCTGTTAACTTAGTTAAAAAACGTTTCTATCTTGCTGAAGAAGACAGATGGATTACGTTGAGAGTAGCTGCGTCTACAATTAAAACAATCAACAAAAACGGATTGGCTGCAGTATTAAAAGATGCTAAAGCTAACGGATTTATTAAATAATCTGAAATCCTTAAAAATAAAGTAAGATGGCAAAGAAAGGTAATAGAATCCAAGTAATTTTAGAGTGTACTGAGCACAAAGCAACAGGTCTTCCTGGAACTTCTCGTTACATCACCAAGAAAAACAAAAAAAATACTCCGGACAGATTAGAGATTAAAAAATTTAATCCAATCTTAAAGAGAATGACTGTTCATAAAGAGATTAAATAATTTAGAAGTTTTTACCCGATAGAAATTTCAAATAAAACATTATAAGTCATGGCAAAGAAAACCGTTGCAACATTACAAACCGCATCAAAAAGATTAACCAAAGCTATTAAAATGGTTAAATCCCCAAAAACAGGTGCTTACACTTTCCAAGAGGCTATTATGACTCCTGAGGAAGTTGATAGTTTCTTGAACAAGAAATAATTTTTCAAACTCTATATATCAAAGCTACTTTCGTTCGGAAGTAGCTTTTTTATTTTTATATTTGCCAAGCCTGTCAGTTTCGTTTATGGCAAACTTGGGCGCATCAAATCAATTCGAATTTTCAATCCGATACAATGAGTTTTTTCAAAAGAATATTTTCCTCCGAAAAAAAAGAGACTTTAGATAAAGGTCTGGAGCAAACCAAGACTTCCTTTTTCTCCAAACTAACCAAAGCAGTAGCCGGAAAATCTAAAGTAGATGATGAAGTACTCGATAATCTGGAAGAAGTTTTGGTTTCCTCGGATGTCGGCGTAAACACTACATTAAAAATCATCGAACGAATCGAAGCTCGTGTGGCTGAGGATAAATACCTTGGCACCGATGAACTTAATAAAATTTTGCGAGAAGAAATAGCGGCATTACTCTCCGAAACCCAATCCGGTGAAGAAACTGAATTCACAATACCTGCCAACAAAAAGCCTTATGTGATTATGGTGGTAGGCGTGAATGGGGTAGGGAAAACAACTACTATAGGGAAATTGGCCAATCAATTTAAAAAGGCCGGTTACAAAGTGGTTTTGGGCGCTGCCGATACCTTCCGTGCCGCAGCAATTGATCAATTGCAAGTTTGGGCGGATAGAGTAGGCGTTCCTTTGGTAAAACAACAAATGGGTAGTGATCCCGCATCTGTAGCTTTTGATACCTTGCAAAGTGCCATAACCCAAAATGCAGATGTTGTTATTATTGATACTGCCGGTCGTTTGCACAATAAAGTCAATTTGATGAACGAGTTGACCAAAGTAAAACGCGTGATGCAAAAAGTGGTTGAAGAAGCACCACATGACGTGTTGTTGGTCTTAGACGGTTCTACCGGTCAGAATGCCTTTGAACAAGCCAAACAGTTTACAGCAGCTACAGAGGTATCTTGTTTAGCCGTGACCAAATTAGACGGAACCGCTAAAGGTGGTGTGGTTATCGGTATCTCCGACCAGTTCCAAATTCCTGTAAAATATATCGGCGTTGGTGAAGGTATCGAAGACTTGCAAGTTTTCAATAAATATGAATTCGTAGATTCGTTTTTTAAATAAATAATATGAGCAAAATTCTATCTTTTTTCAAAGATTCTTCTCCAATAAAACTATTAGGAATCAGTATTTTAATAGTTGTACTGAGTTATTTTATTGAAAAACCTTTGCCCAATGTCTTTATGGGTTTGCGATTGGTA
>JBIIXM010000007.1:0-15564 GCA_044338435.1 Flavobacterium sp.
ATCCGATTCGGCAGTTCCGGTTCCTACACCGCTAAAGTTTAACACATAATTCGCCTCATCCGGATCATTGCTCAAGAAGGTGATGCTTCCTGTAAAAGTACCGGTGGCGACTGGTGCAAAACGAATGGTAAAAGTAGTTGGTGTAGCATTAACCACAGTTACAGTATAACCCATAGTGGTTTGCAAACTGTAGGGCGGATTTCCGGTAAAAGTATTGTTGTACAACAACAAGTTTTGGTTGCCTAGATTTTCTAAAGTGAATACCACATCAACAAAATTTCCGGCCGGTGTGCTGGCAAAGGTATAAGTACTTCCGGTTAAATAATTGGTAGCGCCTTGTCTGATGTTGATATCGGCATCGCGCAAACCTCCGGTACAATGGTTGATAGCCGGCAATGCTGTTATCCCTGAAAGCGAAAGGGTATTAGCGTTTAACGGCGCTGTTCCGGTGGTTGACCAAGCTGTGCCGTCCCATTGTTGCGATAGCGAAGAGGTTTCGGTACCATTGATATCCGCCGGTAAATACGTACCGTTAAAATTATAAGTAGCCGTAAAAGTACCGGCTTTGGTAATCGACCAATATCTGGAAATAAAATGGGTAGACGCAGTCATGTTTGGGTGTTTGGCATCTACTACCGAAACCCCTAAATAATCTCCGGCGTTCAAACTGGCTCCTGCCGTTAGACTGATGGTAGCCGGCGAGTAGTCCATAGTGCCGGTTTTGTCCCCTATCGGATAGATAAAACTGGATGGCGCTGCAATAAACTCCTTGCTCAACGTTCCGGTGTTCTCGGCTATGATATAGTTGGAAGCGCTTGCCCCGGTAATAGCAGCGGCAGCTCTTAAACTCATCGTGTTCACATCTAAATCGATGATCCCTGAAGTAAGCGTTAAGCCGGTATTGATGGTTAAGGCCGAACCCATGACACAACCAATGGCACCCGAAGTACGGTTTACAGTGAAAGTTCCTAAATTTTGAAATCCTGTGGTAAAGTATAAAGTGCCAATACTTCCTGTTCCGTTTAACGTTAAGTTGGAAGCAGTAGTTCCTTTAAAAGTGCCAAGTCCCGTAACGGTGTTGGCCAAGCCGGCTGTTCCAATGGTTAAATTTCGGCTGTTGATATCAAAAATATCTCCTGCATTACTAAAGCTGATGGCATTGCCTCCTTGAGGCGCCGAAACAACATAAGGTCCGGTTCCTATTAACTGTACTGTGGTACTACCCGATGCTGGTTGAAACACTACATAAGGCAGTGTTAGGGTGGCTGAAGCAGTCACGGTTTGGCTGGTTCCGGTAAAAAAGACAGCCCTATCATTGCCGTTGAAAGTTCCTGTAACCGCTAAGTTTCCGCCTATTTTAATATCGTCTCCTGCGGCTTGTCCTAAGGTTAAAGTTCCGGTAACTGTAACAGCACCGCCCACCACTAAAGCGCCTCCGGCAGATACACCGCCAAAGTTCATGTGAAGTGCCGCACCAGTAGCAATACTTAAATAACCTGCCATGGCTTTAACGCCCACAGCTCCCGAAGCGGCTCCGTTGATATAATCTAACGTAGTGCTGTTTTGAATTTCAACATTATTCGGATAACCAGGTGTTACCCCTATGGTTCCCACTCCTAAAGCCATCCATTCAGCACCTCTTCCGAAAGTACCGCCTGTAAAATATCTTAAGATAGAAGTATTACCGTAAATAGGCGAATTGGTGTTCACAAAACCATTGGCATTGATTCTTAAAGTTCCGTTTACGGTAAGCGCATTGGCTACCGCAATGTCAATGCCGTTGTTCAAGGTTAAGGTTCCGTTTACCGGTCCTACCGCCATGTTCAAACGGGTTGGCGAGTTGGCCGAAATGGTCACGTTAAACGGCGGATTGGCTACCGGCCAAAAGGCTTGTCCGGCATTCAAGTTGTAATACGTACTGTTGGCATGGTTCATCACCAAGGTACTGGCCCCGCCATATACAAAGTTATTTCCGGTGGCATACCCTCCGTTTTGGATGGTAAAAGTTCCGTTTACGGTGGTGCTGCCGTTGTTGGTATAAGTAAAGGCTCCGGTAGATAAACCGGCTCCGAGATTAATTACTGTAGTGGTTCCGGCGTTGCGGGTAATATTGGCACCGCTGGTAGTGTTGGTTACCAAGTGCGCTACAATTACATTGTCTGTATTGGAAGGCACTACACCGCCTACCCAAGTGGTGCCTACATACCAAGGACCGTTTTGTGTAGTAATTTTAACCGGTGCGGTAATGGTTTGTGTACCGCCTGCAGTAGCGCTACCCGATTTGGTGCCCGAAGCAAACGTTAGGTTGGCATTGGCAATAGCATTTAAATTGATGGTGTTGTTGATGGTAGCCCCCGAGGCCACATTGGCGGTAACCCAAAAATAGCCCACGCCTACCGGAATAGATTGCGTTAAGCCTGTAAAGTTAAGCGTTTCACCACTGCCGGCTGCTGCCGAACTCAAGGTGCCCAAAGCCGTAGCCGTACCAAAAGTATTGGTAGCACTGTACCAAAGGGTAAAGCCCGAAGCCGCAATATCCGCCGCTTGGTAATTGCCCGAGGTGGTAAACGAAGCCGAATTTAAAATAGCCGCTACATTGGTCACGGTAACTTGAAACGACGATAAAATATGGTTGGTAGTGCCTTGGCCCACAGTGTTGGCTGTGATTTGTATGCCGTTGTCGGCTAGGGCAACCACAGGACCTGAAGGCAAAGCTGTTACACTAACATTGTCTAAACCAACTCCTTGCGAGTTAGCTCCTGTGGTGTTGAAATTCCAACGCAAATAAAAATTACCGCCATTAGGAATGTTAACGCCTGTTAGGGTAAATGATTTATTGATTACAGTTCCGGTATTGAAATCATAAGCACTTGTTCCTGTAGCGAAAGCACCGCTATCTCCGGCCGTTTGTGCTGTCCAAGTTGTACCATCGGTTGAAGTAAAGAAAGTGATGGCACAAGCAGCCGTATTAATTCTGTAACGCTCATAATCAAAAGCAATGGTAATATCGTTAATTTGAGCACCCGAAGTATTTTGATAATAGGCCATGATAGAGTTTGGACTGGCATAACTTCCTGAAGTCATAAACCCGATGGCTCTATCGGTAGTCGTGGTTCCGTTACCCCAGTTGTATCTTCCACCGGCTGTTGGCGTACCTGTACTAGCTTGTTGTGTTGTTGCAGTGACATTTGTAGCAGCTGCCCACGTTGGTGTGGCAGTTCCTGCAGGAGTCATTTTCCAGTTGGCAGGTAATGCTGCTGTAGCTGTATTTCCAATCCCATCAAAATTTTGAGTGACAGGTGTGGTATTCGGTATCGCAATCTGCGCCTTCGCACTAAAAACCCCAAACAATACAACCGTTACGGCAACGAGTAATTTTTTAAATGTCATATTCAAATGAATCTATGGTTTCATAGTCATTAAGTTTTGTGAACGAGGCACTTAGCGTAGCGCACACAAAAAAAGGTCAAGTGATGACAAGGTAGAATTCGGGCTTACAAAACTACAGCTAAATTAGTAATTTACAAGGGCTTTATCTTAAGAAATCGTCATGAAAATGTAATTTTTACCAATAATGAAACGAAAGCCCTACAAAGCTTGCGTTTCTTGCAAAGTTTTCAATGAAATGTTAGGGTATTGATTTGAAAAACAGCATTTTAAGAAGTGTTGAAGGAGCGGGTTGCGGGTTGGAAGTTCCACAGAGATACACTGAGAAAAAAAGAGATTCACGGAGGGTTGCGGGTTGGTTTACAACTTTGAACTCGAAATTATCTTCTAGTCTACAACTAATTCTTTGGAACACGGATGAAACAGATACTACGGATAAACACAGATAGAAAATCCGTGAAATATGTGAAATCTGTGGCTAAAAAAATCTGTGAAAATCAGTATAATCCGTGTAATCCGTGGCGAAAAAAAATCCGTGAAAATCAGTGGCATCTGTGTAATCTGTGGCGAAAAAAATCTGTGAAAATCTGTGCAATCCGTGGCATCCGTGTGCTAATCCAAAGCAACTGGTTTCAATTTTCTAAATAATCGTTACTTTTACACCTATTCCCAAAATGCTATGCCTGAAAAACCAACCCTTGCCGAAGCCACACTCAAGCTGGAATATTATTGTTCCTACCAAGAGCGTTGCCATCAGGAAGTGGTGGATAAGTTGTACCAACTGGGTATGAAAAGTGACGAAATTGATACCATAGTGGTGCATTTACTGCAACACAATTTCCTGAACGAAGAACGTTTCGCCCGAAGTTTCGCTCGGGGCAAACACCATATCAAATCTTGGGGCAAAATCAGAATCGTTAACGAACTCAAACAAAGACACATTTCGGCACCCAATATCAAAGCGGCTTTAAGCGAAATTGATGACACCGAATACTATCAGATTTTTGAGACCCTGGCGCAACGCCATTGGAACAGTTTAACCGAACGCGATGGACAAAAAAAGAATAAAAAATTCTGTGATTACTTATTGCGAAGAGGTTGGGAAAGTCAGCTGGTATATGAGAAGATGAAGGAATTGGGGCGTTAGTTGGGCCTTATAGTGCCTAGCTTCTCCAAGTTTGTGCCAAAAATATGCTGTTGAAATGAAGCAAAAGATTAAGCCTTGATTGTACTCTATTTTCCGGAACGTTAAAACAAAAATTTTTTAGAAAAAATGTGTCAAAAATTTCATTTCAAAAAATTTGACACAGAAAGTGTGTCAAAAATATTATTTAGAAAAAGTTGACACAAAGTTTACGTGCTACTACTAGTTCTAACAGCTGTTGGTAGCATTTACCGGATTTTCCGTAGTTGTGCTTCTTTTTTTCCGTAAAAACTTTGTCTTAGCAGATAGTACACAGTTCACTGTCTTGGCAAATACAACTAGCCGCGAAACGTTGTGGGTTATCAAACCACTTTAACCGCTGATGTTTAGCACACGGATGAAACAAATACTACGGATAAACACAGATAAAAAAATCAGTGAAAATCTGTTTAATCAGTGGCATTCGTGTGCCAAACCTTATAACCTGAAACTATCGCTTAGCCACCAAAACACTCACCGCATTCCCGCCGAAACCGACAGCGTTAATGAGTACGTTTCGAAGTTGTGGTCGCGGATTAGGTTCCGCTACATAAGGTATTCCGATAAAGGTTTGGTGTTGGAGCATCAGCAGTGCCAACTCAAGGTTCAGCATACCCGAAGCGCCAAAGGTGTGCCCGATTTTCCACTTGTTGGTGGTGAGCATCGGCAAGGTATCGCCAAAGATTTTTTGTATCGCTTTGTATTCTGAAGTGTCGCCTTTGAGCGTGCCCGGCGCGTGCATCACTATGGCATCGACTTCGTCTAATGGTGTATTTTGCAAAGCCATCGCCATCGATTTTTGAAAACACAAGGCCTCTTCGGAGATGGAAATGTTGTGTTGTAAGTCGTCGGTAGCATAGCCGATACCTGTGATGTAACCTAACGCTTTCGGGTTTTCGCCTACTTCCAAACAGGCTATAGCAGCGGCTTCGCCCAAGACCATCGTATTTTTGGTTTTGGTAAAATCGAAGGCGCGACAAGGGTATTTGAGGGAAAGGTCTTCGACAAGCTCAGACTGACAATTGGCTATTGTATTGGATTTATCGGCAACAGTACTTTCAGCCTGTCCATTAGGCTGCGCATAAATTTTTAAAGCTTGCATTTGCGCCAAGGTAAAAGGCGTTAAAGGTGCTTCGCTGCCGCCTACTAAAAATTTAGTTGCCATCCCCGATTGCAGCCAAGCCACGGCATTCAACACGGCGTGTAAAGCCGTCGAACACGTGATGGAATGGGAGATTTCGGGACCGGTGCTTTTTAAGTCGTGGGCAATCCAAGAGGAAATATTTCCCAAGGTTGTGGTAGGCGAAGTTAGGGTGGCGGTTTTGCCGGTTTCGATAAACTCTTTGTGGTATTTCTCAAACAGTTGCGTAGCCCCGCGAGACGAACCGATATTGATACCAAACGCATCGCCCGATTTCCAACCCGCCTGAGCTACCGCTTGACGCGAGGCTAAAATGGCCATGAGTACGGTTTCGTCGAGGGCTTTGTATTTGCTGTCTTCTTTGCGCAAGGCGTCGATTTCCAAACGCAGTGCTTGCGGAATGGTAGCCACCAAACGACTTTGACCATCGAACACTTGGGTAGTAATGAGTGTTTCGGGCGAAAGGTATTGTTTCCAAATCCCATCGGCTTCCTTTCCTAAAGGAGACATAGAAGCTATTGAGGTTATGGCGATTTTGTTTGTTAACATGATAAAGTAATGTAAAGCAAAGGTAGTTATTCTTGGGGAAAGTTAGGGGTTGCGCGTTGGGAGTTCAATTGGCATTGGGTGTAAGTTACAGCTTTCAACTTCAATCAGCCCTTCGACAAGCTCAGGGAGACAATAGTGCTTACGATTGTGATTGTTGTAAATTGAAATTGTTGTTGTCTTGAGCATAACCTCTCGAAAAATAGCAGCTGTCAGTCTGAGCTTGTCGAAGACCAAACCTACAACTCGCAACTTATAACCCACAGCTTTTAAACCAACTCCACAGCTTGTTCCACAATATTGTAAACCTTTTCCAGTTGGGTTTCTGTAATAATGTACGGCGGTAAAATGTAAACGATGTTGCCCACCGGTCGCAAAATCACGCCGTGTTCGATGAAGAAATTGTAGAGTTTCATGCGCATGGCACCATAGTAACTTTCGTTGGTTTCGGTTTTGATTTCGAGGGCAAAAATCACTCCTTGTACGCGGGTGGTTTTCACTTTAGGATGGCTTTGCATTTTTTGGGCAAAAGCCAAATGTTGGGCGTTAATGCGGGTGATATTGTTTTGCATTTCTGGCGTTTCCAGCAAACCGATGGCGGCCAAAGCAGCAGCACAACCCGTTGGATTGGCGGTAAAAGTATGACCGTGAAACAAGGCTTTGTTGACATCGCTGTCGTAAAAACCATCGAAGATTTGTTGGTTAAAAGTAGTGATGGCCATCGGAATCGTTCCGCCTGTTAGGGCTTTGGACAAGCACAGCATATCGGGTTTGTTTTGGAGGTAATCTGAAGCAAAAGTTTTGCCTGTTTTCCCGAAACCGGTCATCACTTCATCGGCTATGGTAAACACTTGGTGTTGTTGGCAAAGGGCGATCATTTGGTCTAAAACCGCAGCTTCATACATGACCATACCGGCAGCGCCTTGCACTAAAGGCTCGAAGATAAAGGCGGCGAATTCGTTGGTTTGTACCAATTGGGTCAACGCTTGTAAAGCTTCGGTTTCTTTCCCGGGCACAGGCACCGGAATGCGCACCACTTCGAGTAACGAACCTTTGAAGGCTTCGGTAAAAAAAGTAATGCCGCTGGACGCCATAGCGCCAAAAGTATCGCCGTGAAAAGCGTCTTCAAAAGCAATCACTTTAGTGCGTTTTAAACCTTGGTTGTAATTGTATTGCAAAGCGGCTTTGAGGGCGACTTCGACCGCGGTAGAACCGTTGTCGGAATAGAAAATGCGCTTTTGGTTGGCGGGTAAAATCGACAATAATTTTTCGGATAATTCGACCGCTTTATTGTGGGTAAAACCGCCGAATAAAACGTGTTCTAAAGTCGTCAACTGTTGGTATATGGCATCGGCCATGAATTTATTGGCGTGACCAAAAGGATTCACCCACCAAGAGGCGATAGCGTCGATGTATTCTTTGCCGTTGTCATCCCAAAGCAATACGCCTTCGCCCTTTACAATGGCCGGTAAAGGCCCAGTGGTTTTGTGTTGGGTGTAGGGATGCCAGTTGTATAGTTGGTCTTTTTCGGATAGTGTCATTGGGCGTGAAGATTGTTGATTAACGATTTTTGATTTCAGATTTACAAGCTCGTCAAGTTGTCTCGAAACTTATCGGCGTAATAGGCAATCACATTGGCGTCGAAGTAGGGTTCATTGTCAATTCGGCCAATCAATTTAACTCCGGTTTTATTGAGAATGATGGTTTCTGTGGCTTGGTTTTCGTCGCCGGAAAAAATAATGCCGGCTACGGTAATTTTTCGGTTTTTAAGCGCTTCGATAGTCAATAAGGTATGGTTGATACTGCCTAAATAATGTCGAGACACGACAATGACTTTATAATCGGGACGGATTAAGTCGATGATACAATCGGTATTGTTGAGCGGAACTAAAATACCGCCAGCACCTTCAATAACCAAGTGATTGTTCGTCTCGGGTTCTTTGATTTGATTTAAATCGATGGTAATTCTGTCTAACTCGGCGGCTAAGTGCGGACTGGCCGGCGTGTTGAGCGCATAGGCGTTGGGATGGAAATGGGACTTGTCGTTAGCCACTCGCTCTCTGACTTTGTGCGTGTCGGAAAGTTCTAAATCGCCCGCTTGAACGGGTTTCCAATAGTCGGCTTCCAGGGCTTGGGTTACAATAGCAGAAGCAACTGTTTTACCTACATCGGTACCGATTCCTGTGATGAATAGTTTCATATTATAATTTAACTTTTACGTTCAAAATTGTTTGGCACACAGATGACACAGATTGAACGGATTTTCACAGATTATTTAAACTCTTACGATTGTTTGTATAAATAAACCTTTTGAACTCTGGCGTCTCTCCAAAATTTAACAAAAGTCCAACTTCTATGTTTGTTGCTTTTAAGTAATTGATTAGTTGTGCCTTATGAGCATCCATTAAACATTCACAAGCCTTCAGTTCTAAAATTATAGTTTCATCAATAATCAAATCTGCATAATATTCCCCAACTACTATTCCTTTATAATAAACCTTAATTTGTTTTTGTGCTTCAACATTATATCCTTGATTCTTTAACTCTAAACACATAGCGTTTTGATACACTTTTTCAAGAAAACCATATCCTAAAGTATTGTATACCTCATAATAAATTTTCAATATAGCATCGCTTAACCTTTTATGTAAAAATCTGCCATCCTTAATTTGTGAAAATCTGTCAAATCTGTGTCATCTGCGTTCCAAACACAAAAGTACTCAACAATTCCAACACATTCAAGATTTCCATTTCGGAATTGTAGCTGTGCAGGCAAAAGCGGAGGCGTTCTTGGCCTTCGGGTACGGTTGGTGACAAGATGGGTTTGACATCAAAGCCGTGTTGTTGCAATTGGGTGGCGATGTGTTTTACTTTATCATTGCCGGGTATGATGGCACATTGTATGGCCGATTTGCTGTAGACAAAGAGTGGTTTTAATCCCAATCGCAATTTTTCTTGGTTGAAGAAAATGATATTGTTTTTCAGCAATGCTACAGTTTCCCTTTCTTTTGCTAAATGCTGATAGGCTACTAAAACAGCAGCTACACTATGTGGCGATAAACCTGTAGTGTAGATAAAACTGCGGGCGAAATTGACGAGATAGCTTTTGAGTTCGGCACTGCCTAAAATAGCAGCTCCGTGTCCACCGAGTCCTTTGCCGAAGGTCATGATGCGCGCAAAGACTTGGTCTTGTAATCCGGAGCTTTGGACTAGGCCTTCGCCATGTTCTCCGAATACGCCGAGTGCATGGGCTTCATCGACCACTAAGTAGGCGTTGTATTTTTGGGTGAGTTGGGTAAGTGCTTCCAAATTGGGCGAATCGCCATCCATGGAGAAAACACTTTCGGTCACCACATAAACTTCGACAGGCTCAGTTTGACATCGTTTGAGTAATCCCGCTAGATTCTCAAAATCATTGTGATTGAATTTATACGCTTTGGCGTGACTCATTTGGATGCCGTCGCGAATGGAAGCGTGACAAAGTTCGTCGTACAAGATAATATCGTTGCGTTGCGGCACACTGCTGAAGAAGCCCACATTAGCGTCGTAGCCGGAGTTGAAAATTAAAGCCGTTTCTGCTTGGTGGAATTGGGCGATAAAGCTTTCGGTTACTTCATACAAAGGGTGATTACCGGAAATTAAGCGGGAACCGGTGGCACCGTTGGTTTTGATATTATGGGCTAAAAGATACTGATGTGTTTGGTGAAAAAGGTTCTCGTTGTGGGCAAAGCCGATGTAATCGTTGGACGCAAAATCTACCAAAGACTTGGCTTCGGGCAATTGACGCAAGGCATTATTGGCTTGGCGGTGTTCGAGTTTGGCTTGTAGTGATTTTGGCAGTTTCATGACTACAAATATAGGAAAGGAGAATGGTTTTTAGCCCGGATGTAAACGGCATCCTTTTATTGTTTGGCAAAAGTCCTTTCCCGAAACTTCGGGACGCTTTAGGTGACAAACAATAAAAGATACAGTGCGCAGCCGGATTAGCTCCCCATAAAAAAACCCAACCTTTTGCAAGATTGGGTTTTTAAAGTATTTCGAATCGGATTAGTCGGCTAACACGATTACTTTGTTGTCTTTCATTTCGATAGTTCCCGAATTGATTTCCAAAGTGTAGTTTTGATCGTTTACTTTGGTAAACTTATCGGCTACTTCTTTGTCGAACTTAAAACTGTTAGCGGCCAATTTTACGGTGCCTTGTTTTAAGATAGAAACTATAGGCGCGTGGTTGTTCAAGATTTGGAAGGAACCGTCAACACCCGGTAGGGAAACTGAGGTTACTTCGCCTTTGAACAAGGTAGCTTCCGGTGATACTATTTCTAAAATCATAAATTTTTAATTACGAATTTGAAATTACGAATTACGAAAATTATTCATTAGTAATTCATAATTCATAATTGATTACGCTTCTGCTAACATTTTTTGTCCGGCCTCGATTACGTCTTCGATGGTACCTTTCAAGTTGAAAGCTGCTTCCGGTAAGTGATCTAATTCACCGTCGATGATCATGTTGAATCCTTTGATGGTGTCTTTGATATCAACCAATACACCTGGGATACCTGTAAACTGCTCCGCTACGTGGAACGGTTGAGACAAGAAACGTTGTACACGACGCGCACGAGATACGGATAATTTATCTTCTTCTGATAACTCTTCCATACCTAAGATGGCGATGATGTCTTGTAACTGTTTGTATTTTTGAAGAATCTCTTTTACTCTTTGGGCACAATCGTAGTGCTCGTTACCTAAGATTAGCGGCGTTAAGATACGTGAAGTAGAATCCAATGGATCTACTGCAGGATAAATCCCTAACTCAGCAATTTTACGAGACAATACTGTTGTAGCATCTAAGTGGGCAAAGGTTGTAGCCGGTGCCGGATCCGTTAAGTCATCCGCAGGTACGTAAACCGCTTGTACGGAAGTAATAGATCCTTTTTTAGTTGACGTAATACGCTCTTGCATCGCACCCATCTCAGTAGCCAAAGTTGGTTGGTAACCTACCGCTGAAGGCATACGTCCTAACAAAGCGGATACCTCAGAACCTGCTTGGGTAAAACGGAAGATGTTGTCTACGAAGAACAATACGTCTTTTCCTTGGTCTGAACCGGCTCCGTCACGGAAGTATTCCGCAATAGATAATCCTGAAAGCGCTACACGAGCACGAGCTCCAGGTGGCTCATTCATTTGTCCGAATACGAAAGTAGCTTTAGACTCTCTCATGCCCGGTTTGTCAACTTTAGATAAATCCCATCCTCCATTTTCCATAGAGTGCATGAAATCTTCTCCGTATTTGATAATGCCTGACTCTAACATCTCACGAAGCAAGTCATTTCCTTCACGAGTTCTTTCTCCTACTCCTGCGAATACAGAAAGACCACCGTGACCTTTAGCGATATTGTTAATCAATTCCTGAATCAATACTGTTTTACCTACTCCGGCACCACCGAACAAACCAATTTTTCCTCCTTTTGCGTAAGGCTCGATCAAATCGATTACTTTGATTCCGGTGAATAAAACTTCGGTTGAAGTAGACAAGTCTTCGAACTTAGGTGCTTGTTTGTGGATTGGCATCCCGTTAGCACCATCTTTTGGTAAGTCTCCTAAACCGTCGATAGCATCTCCCACTACATTAAATAATCTTCCGTAGATATCAGCTCCGACTGGCATTTGGATAGGTGCTCCGGTAGCATGAACATCAGTACCTCTGCTCAAACCGTCGGTTGAGTCCATAGAGATGGTACGCACCGTGTTTTCACCAATGTGAGATTGAACTTCAAGAATTAACTTTGAACCATTTTTATTAATGATTTCTAATGAGTCGTAAATTTTTGGCAACTCAACATCTTTAGTATCAAATACTACGTCAACTACGGGACCGATGATTTGCGAAACTTTTCCTATTGCTTTAGACATTGTTTATGTATTTATTAAATAGCTATTTAGGTTTGAAAAAAATACCTCTTTTTTCAGTGCGCAAAGGTAAATTTTCTATTTTAAAAAATCAATCTTTGACAAGAGTTTTTTTCTTATTTTTTGATAATTCTGTTTCACAAAAGAACCATTACTGTATAAAAAGCAAAAACCACCTGACATAGCAAGTGGTTTTTGTATATTTTTAAAGAAAGGTTAGGTTAGAAATTAGCCGGATCCATTGGATAGAGAATTCGGTACAATCCTATATTTACCCCTTTAAAGTTAGAGCCGTAAGTTTCGTTGATAGCCTCCAAGAATTTGTTGGCAATTAACGCATAACCTCTTGGACTTGGATGCACACCATCTAATGAGAATCCACCTCCGGTTACATAGGCTGAAGTAACGTTAACATTGTTAGCTGCAATACCGCCAACAGCGATTTGCGTTTGTAGGGCGTTAGCATTTACAAAAGCCAATCCTTTGGTTTGAGCGATAGACTCAATAGCCGCGTTATAAGCGTCAGTTGCCACTTTAACCTCTTGGATTTCGTTTTTAGACAACACCCAACTGTCGGCCAAAGGAACAGATACTCCGTTTACTTGAGCCGGATTTCCACCCACTGTAGTACCGATAAAAGATCTGGCTGGCAACACGATTAAATCTTCACTGGTAGCCATACGATAAGAAGGGATTCCGAAACCGGAAAGGTTAGTCAAATAACTGTCAACAATAACCACCGGATTGGTGCTTGAAGCTGAGAAAGAAATGGTTCTTCTGGTTACTTCAGCAGCACTTAATAAACCGTTAGACTGTGCAAACAACAAAGCATTGTTGTATGTAGCATAACCGGTATTTAATTGAGCTGCTGTAGCGGCATTTAAGGCAACCGGATTGTAAGGCACTGTAGTAAAGAAAGGAATGGTAGTTACATAAGGCAAATTAGCTACTACACCTTTGGCACCATTAGCCGTTAATTGATCCACTAAACCACTGTAAACACTAGCAAATACGTTAGGATCGGTAATGTCGTTCCCTCCATAAGTAGCCGGGTTTAAGTTGCCAGTTTGGTTCACTCCGGTTCCACCGGAGGTAGCGTAAGCCAATACGTCGTTGTTTCCAATCCAAAGAGAGAAGAAAGTCGGACTTTGCGCTAATGCATCAGCTAAAACAGTTGTAGTTGGGCTTGAAGCAAAACGTACGAAATAAGGATTAGCTTGTCCGCTCAAAACGCCTGCTACATTACCGTAACCCGGTGCCAAAAGATGAAAACTTTTAGCGCCCGGAACTCCCATATTATTGAATGGTCCAGAAAGAACATTGGTGATGTCGGTAGTTGGAGGTCCCGGAACAGAAGCCGGTGCACTACCGTTAAAGTATAATCTTGTTCCGGCAATTTGAGTTCCACCCAACAACAAACCTCCGTTATTGTCGGCCATTAGAGGAAGTTTAAATTCCCCCCCGCCTACCAAAGCAAATTGGCTCGCTAAGATATTAGGATACGATCCTTGTTGCCCGGCAATAAACAAAGCACCATCTGAATAACCAGCAGTTAGGGAGTTTCCTAAAGCCACATATTTCGAAAAATCGGCTGTGCCTGCGGTTAATGGTGTTCCGTCAGTAGAATTAGGATCTACAAAAGGCTCATCATCACTATTACATGCTACAAAGGTTAAAGAAACCAATAGTAACCATTTGAAATTTTTTATCATAGTATTATATTTTTAGTCTGATTGATAATTACGGATTAACAGTTAATGACAAGAAGTATTGTTGACCAATTAATCCAGGACCAAGAAGCTGTCTGTATTCTTTACCTCCAATGTTGGTAGCTCCCAATTTGAAAGTAGATTTGATACTTGGTACCAAGTAGCTGATTTGTGCATCAATTACGGTAGCGGCATCAATCATACCATCAGCAAAAGTAGATTCCCATTTGTATTCATCACTCCATCTTCCACTGATGTTGAAACCGAAGTTTTTGAATAAATTATCATTGCTGATAGTGGCTTTCACACGGTGTTTAGGCGTATTGAAACCGGCTTCGAAGCTTGGATCTTTAGCTTGGTCGAAATCGAACTCAGCATAGTTGTAGTTAGCTGATACTTCGAAGTTTTTTGGTAATTTTTTAGCCAAACCTACACCAAATCCAATTGATTTGATTTCGATATCTGTATTGGTGTACAATTGGAACGCTCTAGTGTTTCCGGTTACCAATGCATCAACCGATTGAACGCCAGGGTTAGAAGCACCCAAAGTAAGATCCGGAGCATCTTGAGCAGTTCCGTATAAAGGCGCTACTACGGTTAAGTTACCGATGAAATCGTTGTAAATGTTATAGTATCCGTTGATGTCGTAAGTAAATCCTTTTACTTCACCTCTGTATCCTAATTCAAATGCTTTTACAGTTTCAGGTTTTACTAAATCTACATTTGTTCTTACTAATAAAGCCGCAGCTGCCACCGGGTTAGACGGTGCTAAGGCTGCAAAAGCCGTTGCAGATTGTGCTGTATAAGAGTTGTAATAAGCATTGTTACCATTGATGGTAGTATTAGCACCCACCAAGGCTTGACCAAGTGGTGAGGTTACCGGTAATGTTTCTTCGTAACGGGTTAAGTTGTCGGGAGCTGAACCTAATAAGATAGCATTTCCAACGTTGAATCCGATGTATTGATCTTGAGTGGTAGGGTTACGGAAACCGGTTTGGAATGAAGCTCTGAAGATGTGATTTTTAGCCTCACCAGCGCTGTATACAAAAGATACTCTTGGGGAATAGTTTCCGTCGAAATTTTCCGCTTTATCGTAACGAACCGAACCGGTAAACTTCAATCTGTCTTCCATGAATTTTTTCTGAACTTGAGAATAAACACCATATTCATCGTACTTGATGCCTCCGAATTGTGGTGTGTCAGTGTAAATTCTTCCGAAAGAATTCAAGTCATATCTGCGGTAAGAACCCCCAACTTGAATTTCAGCAAATTTGATTAAATCTCTAAAGTTATAGTTAGCATCTGAGTGGTAGATTTTAGAATTGTCCACCAATTTAGATCCTGTTAATACATTTGGATCAGAAGTTACTTGATTGAATGCATTTTGGAACTCAGGTGTACCCGGTAAAAATCTTCCGTTATCAGCTGTTGCTCTTGCCGCTAAGTGTGCTTGAGTTGGTGTAGCACCGGCCAAAGTAGATTGAACAAAAGCTCCGGCATATTGACCGAACCATGTAGCGTCCGGTTTCCAAGCTCTGTTGATGTTTAATCCGGTGAATAACATATCGTATGATTTACCACCGTCTTCTGTAGTATAATATCCTCTAACGAAGAAGTTTTTCCCGGTGAACTCCAATTTGTGTTGTTGCATTTGGAAGCCGTTCAAATAGTAACGGTTAGCACCTTGG
>JBIIXM010000199.1:0-3788 GCA_044338435.1 Flavobacterium sp.
CGATAGTAGTTGATGAGTACGGCGGCACTTCAGGCTTGGTTTCTTTAGAAGATGTGATTGAGGAAATTGTGGGCGACATTTCGGATGAGTTTGATGACGAGAACATCAGCTATTCGCAAATAGACGAGAAGAATTTTCTGTTTGAAGGTAAAATGAATCTCAAAGATTTTTATCGCATTGTCAATGTTGATGAAGAAGCTTTTGATGATCGAAAAGGAGAAGCTGAAACCTTGGCCGGTTTTATCTTAGAAATTTTAGGTAATTTCCCGAAGAAAGGTCAAAAAATCCACTTTTCTACTGTGACTTTCACCGTTGAAGTAGTTGATAAAAAAAGAGTGAAACAATTAAAAGTAACTTTGGAATAAAGTAAGATGAGGAATAAAGTTGTAGGGTTATTGACGGTTTTTTTACTGTTAACTTTTGTTGGATGTAAAAATGAAGTGTTGCCCAAACCGGCCGGACAATTGCGTTTGGATTATGAGGTGGCTAAGTACGCTACGTTCAGTAATCCGTGTCCGTTTACGTTTGAAATGAATGGAAAAGCCAAGATAAAAGCGACCCAAAATTGCGAGTTTACTATCCATTACCCGAAGATGAAGGCGACGATTTATTTAACCTACAAAACGGTAAACAACGATATCGAAAAATTGTTACGCGATGCTCAAAAGTTGACCTACGAACACGTTATCAAAGCCGATGATATTTTAGAACAGCCATTCATCAATAACGATAAAAAAGTATACGGTATGTTTTATCGCGTGAGTGGTAATGCCGCGACCAATGCACAGTTTTATGCTACCGACAGTATCAAACACTTTGTTACCGGTTCGGTGTATTTTTATGCTAAACCCAATTTTGACTCGATTATGCCGGCCGCCGATTACATTCGAAACGACATGCAGCATTTGATAGAATCTATTCAATGGAAATAAGATCGGAGTAATGCTAAATAAAAAAGGAACTCTCAAGAGCTCCTTCTTCATTAACTGAAATTTGTTGTGATTATTTTTTGACCACTTTATAAGTGTTACCGTCGGCAGCTCCTTCTACAGTGGCATATAGTTTTTCCGGAGTTAATACGGCAGCATCAAATTCAACAGTAGCTTCTTTTTTATCAAAGTCAACCGTGGCTTTTTGCACACCATCCATATCGGCTAATTTTTTTTCAATGGTTTTTGCACAGCCCATTGCGCAGGTCATTCCTTCTATTTTAAAACTGGCCGTTTCAGGTTTTGCAACTACAGTCTTTGTTTTTTCGGTAGTAGCGGTAACTTCGGTTTCGTTTTCGGTAACGGGTTTGCTCGCAGTGTCTTTACAGCTGAAACACAAAGATGAGACGATGCCTAAGGTTACTAAAGATTTGGTGAAATTCATGGTATTCCTAATTTTTAATTGTAATTGCTTGTTTGAGAGACAAAAATAAATAAAAATTAAAGTTATTATTCTTAAAATAATTACAAAATTTGAAATCCAAAATTTGCGTATGAAAGCAACACAAACAAAATGGCTTATTTTAATCGTGCTGGCCTTAATTTGGGGCAGTTCGTTTATATTGATTAAAAAGGGATTGGTAGGATTGAGTCCGTTTCAATTGGGTTCCTTGCGCATAGTGTTTTGCACCTTATTTTTGTTAGTAATCGGATTTAAAAGTTTGACAACTATTCCGCTGCACAAGTGGAAATTCATTGCCCTGACCTCGCTTTTCGGGACTTTTATCCCCGCTTATCTTTTTGCCATTGCGCAAACGCAAATCAGTAGTTCGGTGAGTTCGATACTCAATTCTCTTACGCCTTTGAATACTTTAATATTGGGTGCGGTGGTTTTCGGTCTCGACTTTAAACGAACGCAAATTATAGGAGTGCTTGTTGGTTTTGCCGGAACGATGTTGCTTATTTTAAATGGAGCTGCACACCATCCGAATCAGAATTATTGGTACACGATTTTGGTGTTAATAGCCTCGATGTGTTATGCCACTAATGTCAATTTGATCAAAAGATATTTATCCGATTTGAAGCCTTTAACCATTACTACAGGGAATTTTTTGGTGATGTTACTTCCGGCTTTGGGCATTTTGTTTTTTACCGATTTTACCACAAAAATGCATTTGACTTCGGTAAAGGAGGCGATGATTTACATTGCCATTTTGGGCATCATCGGAACCGGAATTGCCAATGTGCTATTTTATAAATTGATACAAATTTCGTCTCCGGTTTTTGCCACATCCGTTACGTATTTGATTCCGGTTGTAGCTTTCTTTTGGGGATTGTTGGACAATGAAATGTTAACGCCGGTGCAGTTTGTTGGTGCTTTTGTAGTATTGGTAGGCGTTTATTTGTCGAGTAAAAAATAACGCTGAAATAACCGCATAACGACATAGGTTTTGAAGCCTATTCAAAAGACGTTTCCTTTTTTGTAGATTGTAACAAAAAGGCATAAATAACTCCTGTGTCTCTATGTGGTTCAAACTAATAAAAAAAAGACCGCTATTGCTAACGGTCTTTTTTTATTGGTATGATTTCAATTATTGAAAATCAGCATCTGAAATACCTTCGTTAATTTTAACTTCAGACATTTTGATGTCTAATTCAAAGCCAACATTCATGATGTGGTTGAAAGGAAGTTTTACACCTTTTACGTCTCTGTAATCAGCAAAAGTAGTTACTTGAGTTACTTTTTGACCACCTTGTTCACTTGTAGAAGCTTCGGCAATTTTCAAGCCTGATTTTACATCGAAGTAGTAAGTAGTATCGCCGTCAACAACAGTGTAAGCATCGCTTCCGTTCATAGGTTCGATACCGCTTAGCGTTACTCCGGCTTTAGTAGCTAATAAAGTTTCGCTAAACAACACAGCGCTCTCTTTCATTTCAGCCAATTCTTTGCCTTCCATTACTTTTTTCTGTCCTTGTTGCGAAGCATAAGCGGTATTTCCGTTTACCACTTGTTTCATCAAAGAACCCATTCCGGCCATTGATAATTCTTCAGCAAATCTTCCTTTAGAATCGATTTTTGAAGTGTAAGTTAACGGCATTGGTGCTTGAGGGATTTTAGCAGAACCTAAATAAGCAATTGATTTTACAGTTTTGATGGCTTTGTCACCACCAATAGCATTGATATAATTGTCGATTACCGTTTTTACCGTTACGCCGGCAGGAATCGCTTTCTTCATAGCCGGTTTTTCTGTTGGATTACCAAATTTATCAAAGAAGAAAATCGGAATTTTCAAACTTTCTAATCCCGGTAAAACTTCAGCTGCTTTTCCTACTACTAAGATTCTTAAGTTATCAGCTAAGAAGTATTTGTTTACCACTCTCATTACATCATCCGGAGTAACGGCGTTGATGTTTTTGATGTAGTTTTCATAGAAATCAGCCGGAAGACCTTCTGTTTCAATGTTTAAAGCATAACGGGCAACAGTAGACGGTTTTTCTACTTGCATTACGAAACGACCGATGTAACCTGCTTTTACGTTGTTTAATGCTTCTTCAGAAACTTTCTCAGTTCTGATTCGGTTTAATTCGTATAAAGCTTGAGTGATGGCACTATCGGTTACTGCATTTCTTACTTGCGTATTGGCTCTGAATTGGCTGTACATGTTTTTGTCGAAACCAACACTAGAGCGGGCACCGTATGTCCAACCGTGTTTTTCTCTCAAGTTCATGTTCAAGTAGCTGTTAAAATCGCCACCAAATACTTGATTCGCTAAAATTACCGGGAAGAAATCGGCATCGCCCATTTTCAAGTTTACCGTGTTGAAAAGAGTGATTTCCGACTGCACTGCGTTCGGCATA
>JBIIXM010000200.1:0-3779 GCA_044338435.1 Flavobacterium sp.
TAACTTCGCCATCACGGGTGGACAATTGGGTAAAATAAACGAGACGTTCTACTTGGTTGGTGGCCATCGTTTTGACGGAAGATACAATCCGATGAACAACCCAACATTCACCCAAACTTATTCCAATCAGATTCGAAAATTTGTTATAGATAATTCAGGAGCTCAGTTGAGTATTTCGAATTATGAAGCTGTGACTGATGCCGTTCATTTGCACCGACGCGATTACAATTTGTTACCACAGATTTTTCCCGACGGTTCACTAGGTTATACTATTTCATCGGGCGTATTTCAAATTAATGTCGATTTGCCGTTCCTCTATCCGGTAGATATCAATGCCAACGGTTATTTTCCGCAAACGACTTTCAACCAGTATTTAAGTCACTACCACAGTGCAAAATCGTGTTTGTATGATGCCGCAGAAAACCAAATGCATAATCTTTTTTTCGGTGGATTGAGCCAGTATTACTACAACGGAAACACTTTGGTACAAGATAATAATGTCCCTTTCGTAAATACCATCAGCAGAACCACGCGTTTTGCAGACGGTTCGTTACAAGAATACCAACTGTCTGAAACCATGCCGGCTTTAAAAGGAGCGAGTGCCGAATTCATCCCGAATAAATCGCTACCGCATTACAGTAATGAAGTGATTAAGTTGCATGAAATCACGGAAAACGAATTTGTCATTGGTCATATCGTTGGCGGATTGTCAAGTTCGAGTGCGAATCCGTTTTCAGTAAACAATACCGGTTCAACTGGTGCAAATGCTACTATTTATGAAGTCAAACTCATCCGAAATTCACCTTTAGGAGTACAATCTATTGAAGGCAAAAATCCTTTCTCAATGACCGTTTCACCCAATCCAACAGATAGCAGTACTGTGAGAATCAATTTTAAAATGGCTTATGCCACTAACATTGATTATTTTGTATCTACTATGGAAGGTAAAATTGTTTTAGACGGTGAAATTGAAGATACTACGCAAGGCGATAATACTATGAATTTCGAACTAGATGGAATTTCCAATCAAACGGTAATCATCACTTTTATTTTTGACAATAAGTTTTATGTGTCACAAAAAGTAATCGTAAAATAAACAAGCAAATACCACTTTCTTAGTCTGCCCGAGCCATTGGGCATTGTTTGTTTAGGTACCTCTGTAACAATTGTAACTGTACACGCTTTTCTCTCGTTTTATTTTTGCTTCATAATTCAGATAAACTATAATGAATATGAGCAAACTATTTGTAACACTGGGATTTGTATTTCTTTCCACTTTCGGATTCAGTCAGGATACGTTGATGGTTTCCAAAAGCGATTTGAAACAAAAACTCGCTGACAAAAATCTGCAACTCCAAATCGCCCGAGAAAATTACCAATCGGCCAAAGCAGATTACCAACAATCCAATGCACTCTTTTTGCCCAACATTACTGCATCTTACACCGGAATGGCTACTACCAATCCGCTGATGGCTTTTGGTTCTAAACTAAATCAGGAAATCTTAACCCAATCCGATTTCAATCCGGCCTTGCTAAACGATCCGAAAACCACTCAAAATTTTGCGACTAAAATCGAAATCCAACAACCGTTAATCAATATGGACGGTATTTTTGGTCGACAGGCTGCCAAAGCTAAAATGGAAGCTTTTCAATTGCAAACACAGCGAACGGAGGAATATTTAACCCTAGAGGTTTCCAAAGCGTATATGCAACTGCAATTGGCCTACAAAGCGGTTAACGTTTTGGAAAAAGCAGAATCCACCGCCAAAGCCAATTTAAAATTGGTAGACAACTATTTCAAACAAGGCTTGTTACAAAAAACGGATGTTTTAAATGTACAAGTTCGTGTAAATGACATTACAAATCAACTGCAATACGCTAAGAGTAATGTCCAAAATGCTTCCGATTATTTAGCGTTTTTAATCAATGAAGATACCCAAGGCAAAACATTCAAGCCTGCAGAAGCTTTAGACAATACAATTAAAGTTGAAGTTGTTGATTGGCAATGGTCAGACAATAGAAAAGATATTCAAGCGATGCAAAAATCTTCAGAAGCTTACCAAAAAATGCTAACGATGAGCAAAATGAGTTTCTTACCAAGATTGAATGCTTTCGGAAGTTACGAGTTGTACGACCGTCAGTTTTTAGGAACTGCAGCCAAAGGTTATTTGGTTGGAGCGCAATTGTCGTGGAATGTTTTCGACGGCTACAAATCTATCGGGAAATATGACAAAGCTAAAGCCGATTACCAAAAAGCAAGCCTCGAAACGGAGCAATACAAAAAGCAAAGCCAACTCGAATTCAACAAAACCAGTCGACAACTAAAAGATGCCGAAAACAAAGTTGGTTTGTCACAACTTGCCTTCGAACAAGCGCAAGAAGCGTATCGCATTCGCCAAAACCGATTTGCCCAAGGCTTAGAAAAAACCACTGATTTATTGGTTTCCGAAACCCAAATGATTCAGAAAGAATTAGAGCATTTACAAGCGGTTTTTGAATACCAATTTACACAGGAGTATTTGACTTTTTTAACTAAGTAGTATTAAGATTTAAGACAATTATAAAACAGAACAATATGAATAATAAAATAATAACAACACTATTGCTGTCGGCTTTCCTATTCCTTTCTTGCGGAAAAGACCGAAAAGAAATTACTGAAAATACACCGGCTATTCCGGTAAAAGTGAGTGGAAATTCAGTTTCAACTAACCCTTCTTTTGTTACGGCCAGTGGTAAAATCGAAGCCGAAAACAGCGCTAACGTAAGCACCCGAATGATGGGTTATGTGACTAAAGTGAATGTGAAAGTCGGACAGAAAGTCAATGCAGGTCAACTTTTGGTCAGCATCAACAACACCGACTTACAAGCGAAAAAAGCCCAAGTTGAAGCTTCTATCTTGCAAGCTACAGCTGCTTTTAACAACGCTAAAAAAGATTTTGAAAGATTCACCGTTTTGTTCAACCAACAAAGTGCTTCTCAAAAAGAGTTAGACGATATGACGTCGCGCTACGAAATGGCTAAAGCCGGATTGGAAGCCGCCAAGCAAATGCGGAATGAAGTCGTAGCGCAATTCGGTTACAGCAATATCACCGCACCGTTTTCGGGAGAAGTGACCAACACCTTTGTCAAAGAAGGCGATATGGCTAATCCGGGAATGCCGTTGGTAAGTATCGAAGGCGCTTCACGATTGCAAGTAACCGCGATGGTTTCGGAAAGCGATATTGCGAACATTCAAAACGGAATGGCGGTGAAAATTTTAGTAAAATCCATCAACAAAACAGTCACCGGAAAAGTGACCGAATTAAGTAGTTCCGCTAAAAACACCGGCGGTCAATATTTGGTGAAAATCAACTTAACCCAAACAGACAAAGCCATTTTATCCGGCATGTTTGTCAATGTTCAATTTCCGTTAGCTAATAAAATGCAAACGACCACTTCAACTGATAAAGTTTTAGTACCCGAAAGCGCCTTGGTCAAACAAGGTCAACTCACCGGAATTTACACAGTCGGAAACGGGAATACAGCCATTTTAAGATGGTTGCGCATTGGCAAAACCTTTGACAATCAAGTAGAAGTCTTGTCGGGATTATCGGCTGATGAACAATATATTATTTCGGCAGAAGGGAAGTTGTTCAACGGAGCGAAAGTTAAATTGAACTAACCATTTTCAAATTTTCAAATCATCACATTTTCAAATTCAAAAAAAATGCAAGAAGGTATATCAGGTAAAATAGCCCATTTTTTCATCAATTCGAAGTTAACGATACTGTTAATGGTTG
>JBIIXM010000201.1:0-3773 GCA_044338435.1 Flavobacterium sp.
CCACTGCAATATTTTTCGAGTGAGTAAATAAGGTACCGCCTTTTGTTCGAAAATGATATCTACCAAGTCATCCGCTTTGAATGTGCCGGTTTTACCGAAATAGGTAATGGTATCATTGTTTTCCAACAATTTTCGATATATCGCTTTGTCTTCACCAAGATTTAATCCGGCCAAACCTTTAGCGCCGTTTTTGATGTCTTCTTCTGAATAATTTCCAATACCCAAGGTGAAAAGCTCTAATAATTCACGACTCAAATTTTCATTGATTTTGTCTCGTCGGTTGTCTACATTATCCAAATACCGAACCATCGCATTGGTTTGCAATACTTGCTTGGTAAGGGTTTTAAAATTTCCGAAAGCATTTTCTCGTAAAAGTTGATTGTGTTGGAAAACCCAATGGTTAACTTTTACCTTTTGGTAGGTCGACACAAAATGATTGTGCCAAAAGCAAGTCATTTTTTCCCTTAACGGATAGTCTTCAGACTGCATTTTTGAAATCCACCACGACTTCATTTCAAACGAAACTTGAAGCTCTTTTTTGAGCATTTCTTTAGTTTGTTGCGAGGAACTGCTTTGTAAAGCTTGTCTTTTCGCTCTTAATTCTTGCAGCGTTTTCGGACTGTCCTTTAAAAAATCCGGGATTTCTTGGCTGAATTTTGACCCATAGGAGGCTTCGAGAAATTGCTCCAATCCCATTGTAGCAATGAGTGGACTTTGCTTTCCAGAAAAGCCTAAACGAATCGACCAAAGGTTGTATTTGTCCATTTTATCTTCGGCCTCTAACGGGCGTTCTTCTGGTTTTTACGACTTTTACAGTACCTCTTCTATTTTTATGAACTACAGTTGTGCCTCTTCTATTGTGAACCACAAGGGTAGAAGAGTGGCGTCTTGGCGTGTATGCTCTTCTCGCTACTATTACACGTCTGCCAGCCGGCCGATAGTAAACCCGATGTGGCGCACAATGAGCATAAAACACAGGATGTGCTATTGGACGCCAAGGTTTCCACCAACGAGGATAATAGCCCCAACGGTATGGCGAAACCCAAACCACATAACGCGGTCCGAATAAAAAGCGCACACTTGGCCAAAACCATACATTAACTGTGACTACTTGAACATCAGTCTCCAAAGCATTTGGTCCGCCTTTAGAAGGCTTCAGACTTTCTTTTTCTTCCGTAGGTTCGATTATGGAATTTTCAGGATATAAATCGGTATCGCCTTCAATTTGAAGTACTGCCTGATCTTCTCCTGTTTTTTCAATTCCGATAGTAGCGATGTCTTGTTTCTCTTTTTCATTGAGGTAAGTGCTTAGTACAATAACGTGTGAATTACCTTCTTTGATGTCTTCTACTACTATGTAATCAATATCGTCATCATTGTTGAGGTCGAGATTGTTTACACTATTATTTTCCTCATTGAGCAATTTTTCAAATTCTTCTAATGAATTGGCTTTTTTAAACATGGCCAAAGCACCTTCCAAACTAAAATCGTCTCCTGTATTAGCAGGACGATTGTCAACCTGACTAAATGCTGTTGTCATTCCCAATACAACCAACAGCGATGATAAATGTTTTTTCATATCTAAAGAAGTTTTGAGGTAAGACCTATTGGTAAAGATAAGGTTTAAATGCAGACAGATTTTTATCGATTTGTCAACAAACCGCATTTTATTATCCTAAAAATAAAAATAATGTATCTTTGAGCACAAATAATTGCATTATGATTACTACCACTACCCAAACGGCATTAGAGCAGTATTTTCAACAGTTTCGTAAAGATATCATTGGCATCGATCAAGTGTTCGAGTCGCCTTTTGGGATGAAAAAAATCATTTATACCGATTGGACGGCCAGCGGTAGGTTATACCGACCTATTGAGGAAAAACTAATGCACACTTTTGGTCCTTTTGTGGCGAATACGCATACAGAAACTACGGTTTCGGGGACTGCTATGACTATGGCGTATCACGAAGCGCGTCACATTATTAAAAAACATGTCAATGCCAATGAAAATGATGTGTTGATCAATGATGGTACGGGAATGACCGGTGTAGTAAATAAGTTTCAAAGAATCCTTGGTTTGAGAATTCCTGAGAATCTGAAAGCTTTTGCTACCATTCCGGATGAAGTAAAACCGATAGTTTTTATCTCCCATATGGAGCACCATTCTAACCAAACTTCTTGGCTCGAAACCATAGCTGATGTAGTGGTAATTCCTGCCAATGAAGAAGGCTTATTGTGTATGGAATCGCTTAGGTCTTTGTTGGAAAAATACCAAGACAGAAGTTTTAAAATTGCTTCCATAACCTCGTGTTCTAATGTTACCGGTATTCAAACGCCGTATCATGAAGTGGCTAAATTAATGCACAAAAATAAAGGCGTTTGCTTTGTAGATTTTGCTTGCTCCGGTCCGTATGTCGACATCAATATGCATCCCGATGAAGAAAGTTACTTGGATGCTATTTTCTTTTCTCCACACAAATTTTTGGGAGGGCCAGGCACTTCCGGAGTGTTAATTTTTAACAAAAACCTCTATAAGAATAACGTACCTGATTGTCCGGGTGGCGGAACAGTATCATGGACAAATCCTTGGGGAGAGCACAAGTATATTGACAACATTGAAGATAGAGAAGATGGTGGAACGCCCGGCTTTTTACAAGTGATTAAAACTGCTTTAGCCATTCAGTTAAAAGAGCAAATGGGCGTGACAAATATTTTGGAGCGTGAACACGAATTGGTAGACTATGTTTTTGCGGAATTAAGCCACATTGATAATCTTCATATTTTAGCAGGACAACACCAAGATAGGTTAGGGGTGATTTCTTTTTATATCGATAACTTGCACTACAACTTAGGGGTGAAATTATTAAATGATCGTTTCGGAATTCAAACCCGTGGCGGTTGCAGTTGTGCCGGGACTTATGGCCATTTTTTGTTACATGTGGATCAGGAAACCTCACACGATTTGGTGTGCCAAATTACTTCAGGTGATTTGATTAAAAAACCAGGATGGATAAGAATGTCTATTCACCCAACCACAACCACTGAGGAGATTCAGTTTGTATGTGACAGCATTAAAGCTTTAGCTGAAAATCATACCGATTGGGGGAAAGACTACCAATACAATGCAAAGACTAATGAGTTTATCCATCATAATGCCCAACAAGCTGAGAAAGCAATGGTTAAATCTTGGTTTAGTAAAAGCTAATGCAGTAAGGTTTTGTTATTTTTTCTTGTGCTTCCAACGTTTGTGTGTCCACAAATAATACTCGGGCGCTTCTAAAATTTGCTTTTCTACCCGACGTAAAAACTCATCTGAAATTTGATAATTCGGAACTGTGGCCGGTTGGTCGAACATCGTTTCAAAGGTAGCTTCGTAATAGCCGCGTTTTACTTTTTTCACTTTCAGAAAAATGACATTCATATCAAATCGTTTCACCAACATTTCGGCTCCAGTATGCACTGGAGTTTCCAAGCCCATAAAAGTACCCCAGTGGTGAGTTTTACTGAGTTGAGGCGATTGGTCGCTGGCAAATCCGTAAAGGCCCAAGTGATTGTCACGGTAGTTTTTTTCTATAGTCGGGATAGTTTCGCTTGTAGTAATCAACACCGCTTTGAACTTTAATCGAATGTCCTTCACTAATTTATCGAAGTGTTTGTTGGCTATTTTTTTATAAATGGCATAGCTGGTTAAAGCACTGTATTTGTTCAAAGAAATGGCCCATTCATAACTGGCATAATGTGCCATCATGACGGCGATACTTTTGCCTTCTT
>JBIIXM010000202.1:0-3739 GCA_044338435.1 Flavobacterium sp.
TTAAGTTCATACTTAACAACTAATACAAGATGAAGTTTACAGCAGCTCAAATAGCAGGAATTTTAGAAGGCGAAGTGGTGGGAAATCCTAACGCCGAGGTATTCAAATTATCTAAAATTGAAGAAGGGACGGAAGGTTCATTGACCTTTTTGGCCAATCCTAAATATGTCAATTATATCTATTCGACTAACGCTACTATTACCATAGTCAATTCGACTTTTGAACCGGAGAGTGAGTTAAAAACCACACTGATTAAAGTGGAAGATGCTTACCAATCGTTTTCCAAATTGTTGGAATACTACAACCAAGTAAAGTTGATGAAATCAGGTATCGAACAACCTTCGGTGATTTCTGAAAATGTTACTCACGGAGAAAACCTTTATTTAGGAAGTTTCAGTTATATTGGTAAAAATGTAGTGATTGGTAAAAATGTGAAGATTTACCCGAATTCGTTCATAGGCGATAATGTAACGATTGGTGACGATTGTATTTTCTTTGCCGGCGTCCGTATTTATTCGGAATCCGTTATCGGAAACAATTGTGTGATCCATTCCGGAACCATTATCGGTTCAGACGGATTTGGATTCGCACCGCAAGAAGACGGCACGTACAACAAAGTACCGCAAATTGGTAATGTTATTTTAGAAGACAATGTAGAAGTTGGTTCTTGTACGACCATCGACAGAGCAACTTTAGGCTCAACCATCATCAGAAAAGGTGTAAAGCTCGACAACCAAATTCAGATTGCACATAATGTCGAAATTGGTGAAAACACTGTAATTGCTGCTCAAACCGGTGTAGCAGGTTCGACCAAAATCGGTAAAAATTGTATGATTGGCGGTCAAGTTGGCATAGCCGGACATTTGACTATCGGAAATAATGTTCGTGTACAGGCGCAGTCAGGCATCGGAAGAAATATTCCGGATGGCGAAACCCTACAAGGTTCTCCATCTTTCAACTACAGCGATTGGAACAAGTCGTATGTACATTTCAGAAACTTGCCTAAAATTGTAGCAGAAATAGAAGAATTAAAGAAAAACAAGCCCAATTCGTAATCGGATTTCCGGCTGCGAATTTGTAATAAACTAAACTAAAAAAAGCATACCAATGGTTAAACAAAAAACCATCCAAAACGAAGTTTCCCTTACCGGTGTTGGTTTACATACCGGTAAAGAAGTAAAAATGACTTTCAAACCGGCACCAATCAACAATGGCTATACTTTTGTCAGAGTTGATTTAGAAGGCAGCCCAATTATAGAAGCCGATGCCAATTATGTGGTAAACACCCAAAGAGGTACCAATCTTGAAAAACTAGGCGTTAAAATTCAAACCTCTGAGCATGTTTTGGCAGCTTTTGTAGGTTGTGATGTTGATAATGTGATTATCGAGTTGAACGAATCAGAACCGCCTATTATGGATGGATCTTCGAAGTTTTTTGTAGAAGCTATCGAGAAAGCCGGTATCGTAGAGCAAGATGCTGAAAGATGTTACTATGTGGTTAAAGAAGTAATATCTTTTATGGATGAAACTACAGGAAGTGAAATACTCGTGATGCCTGCCGATGATTACCAAGTAACTACTATGGTTGATTTCGGTACTAAAGTTTTAGGTACTCAAAACGCTACCTTAAAAAATATAGCCGATTTCAAAACGGAAATATCCGATGCCAGAACGTTTAGTTTCTTACATGAACTTGAAACTTTATTAGACAATGGTTTAATTAAAGGCGGCGACTTAAACAATGCTATTGTTTATGTTGATAAAGAAATCTCCGAAAAAACCATGAACAACTTGAAAGTGGCTTTCGGTAAAGAAAAAATTTCTGTGAAGCCTAACGGTATATTAGACAATTTGACGTTGCATTATCCTAACGAAGCAGCGCGTCATAAGTTGTTGGATGTGATTGGTGATTTGGCTTTAATCGGTACTCGCATTAAAGGAAAAGTAATTGCCAACAAACCGGGACACTACGTAAACACTCAGTTTGCCAAAAAAATGTCCAAAATTATCAAGATAGAACAGCGCAACCAAATTCCGGTGTACGACCTACACAAGGAACCTTTGATGGATGTGAATAAAATCATGGCCATGTTGCCACACCGTCCGCCATTTTTATTGGTAGACAAAATTTTGGAAATGTCAGACAATCATGTAGTAGGTTTGAAAAACGTAACCATGAACGAAGACTTTTTCATTGGTCACTTTCCTGGTGCACCGGTGATGCCTGGTGTTTTAATCGTAGAAGCGATGGCACAAACAGGAGGAATCTTGATTTTAAGTTCGGTTCCGGATCCGGAAAACTACCTGACGTATTTCATGAAAATCGACAATGTAAAATTCAAGCATAAAGTCTTACCCGGCGATACCTTGGTATTTAAATGTGATTTAATTTCACCAATCAGAAGAGGTATTTGTCATATGCAAGCCAATGCTTATGCCAACGGAAAACTAGTTGCGGAAGCAGAATTAATGGCACAAATTGCCAAAAAAAATTAAATAGTTATTTATGAACCAACCATTAGCCTATGTACATCCCGGAGCGAAAATCGCGAAGAATGTCGTAATAGAACCATTTACAACCATACACAATAATGTAATTATCGGAGAAGGAACTTGGATAGGTTCTAACGTAACCATTATGGAAGGCGCGCGCATCGGTAAAAACTGTAACATCTTTCCGGGTGCTGTTATTGCTGCGGTGCCACAGGATTTGAAATTCGGTGGCGAAGATTCATTGGCCATTATCGGCGATAATTCTACCATACGTGAATGCGTTACCATCAATCGCGGGACTATCGCATCGGGTCAAACCGTAATCGGTAAAAACTGTTTGGTGATGGCGACTGCACACATTGCGCACGACTGTCATATTGGTGACAATGCCATTATTGTAAACGGCGTAGCTTTGGCCGGACACGTAACGGTTGGAAATTATGCCATCATTGGTGGTTTGGCGGCGATCCATCAATTCATACACATTGGAGATCACGCTATGATTTCAGGTGGTTCATTGGTTCGTAAAGATGTTCCTCCTTATACCAAAGCGGCAAAAGAACCGCTTTCCTATGTTGGGATTAACTCAGTAGGTTTGAGACGTCGCGGATTTACTTCTGAAAAAATCAGAGAAGTTCAGGACATTTACCGAATTTTATACCAAAAAAATTACAACACTTCCCAAGCGATGGCCATCATTGAAGGCGAGATGGAAGCAACACCGGAGCGCGATGAGATTTTAGATTTCATCAGAAACTCTTCAAGAGGAATTATGAAAGGTTATTCAGGGTCTTACTAAGAATTAACAGTTCACCACAAATCATAAACAATAAACATAAAAACATAAATTACAATGGCATCTACAGCAGATATTAGAAACGGATTATGCATTAAGTTTAACCACGATATTTATAAAATTATCGAATTTTTACACGTAAAACCGGGTAAAGGTCCGGCTTTCGTTAGAACCAAATTGAAAAGTTTAACCAACGGTAAAGTATTGGACAATACTTTTTCTGCCGGACACAAAATTGATGTGGTTCGTGTTGAAACGCATACTTTCCAATATTTATATGCTGAAGGGAATGATTTCCACTTTATGAATACAGAATCTTACGAACAAATCACATTGAACAGAGACGTTTTAGATGCTCCGGATTTGTTAAAAGAAGGGACTAACGTAATGGTTCAAATCAATACCGAAACCGATATGCCGTTAGCGGTAGACATGCCGGCTTCTATCATT